>JAUWTE010000309.1 GCA_030609765.1 Acidobacteriota bacterium | reverse complement strand
ATCGTTTGCCGCGCGACCGCTGCTGAAAGAGTTGCTCGATGTCGATCCTCTGACCCCGTTAAGCCAGGGAATTGAGGGGTATGTCGAGTTGTTCGACGGCAACTCTGCCCTTGCTGTCGATCCGGGCCGTCGAATATATGAGATGGACCCGAAGAGTGATCTGGCGTTGTGGCTCTACACTATTTTCCTGGCGTGGAACGGGAGGATCGATGAATCTCCCTGGAATAATGAGTGGGCGAAAACAGCGGAACCCGAGTCAACCGCCTGCGCGATCTGCAAGTTCCTCAACCATGCTCTGACCGGACAGATCGAGGCCGCTGTTCGGTCCTTGCCGCCCGACATCGAACAGGCGGCTCGGTGGGACGAACAAATGTCGTGGCAGATCGCGGCGGGGTATGCGTTGCTTCACCGGCCCGGAGAAGCGCTCGACTGGCTCGAGAACGCGGTGAACCGTGGATTTCTGAACTACCCCTTCCTGAGTGAGTACGATCCTTTTCTGGAAAATATCCGTGGGGAACGGCGGTTCAAGGTTCTCATGGAAAGGGTTAAGCATGAATGGGAGAGCATTGAGGTGTATTGGCTGACCTGTTCGAACGCCTGCAGGCGGCACTCGGCGACCGCTACGCCATCGATTCGGAGATCGGTCGGGGCGGGATGGCAGTGGTATTGAAAACCGGCGCAACCAGCAATTACACAACTGACAATGCTTCTGTCACTGGCTGCGCCTAACTCCCTGCAATATCAATCGGTTTACCTGCTTCGGGGTCAGGCGCTCACAGCCCCAAGCCCACAAGATAGCGTAGAACTCCAAATCTGCCGGTTCAATACTTCGACCCGAAACAGCTATTCTGGGATGACTGGCCCAGCACGCGCTTACCGAGGAGACAAAGATGGCCGCTTACTTCATTCTCACGCAGACCGTCACGGATCAAACGGCGTATTCGGAAGACTACGTTCCCGGCGTCCTGCCCATTCTGGCGAAGCACGGCGCGGAGATACTGGTGGCTGCCTTCGAGACGCAGGCTCTCCAGGGGGAGCCTGCTGACGGTGTCGTGATTGTACGATTCCCATCCGAGCAGGCCGTTCGCGACTTCGTGAACGATCCCGACTACCGCCCTCTGAAGGAACTCCGCCTTCGTATCACCACGAACGCGAGCGCCGTTCTGGCACCCGAGTTCGAGTGGCCCGAGAGCCAGGAGTGAGGGAGGCTGGGGCCGGCTCCTCTAACCTGCGACGGTGAGGACACTACCGTCGATTGCCACACCCGCCTACGCGACCGCCTCGGGCAATGGGAGATTCAGCCTCCGCAGAATCGCCTGGAAGCGCGGATCGTTGCGAAGTCCCGGGTGCTCCTCCGCTCGTATCGAATCTACTCCCAGCTCACCCGCCGTTCGACATACTCGATGAACTCTTCGCCGTAGAATCGGAGATTCCCGATCCAACCGAACCTGGGCGCGCGTGCCGCGTCGGCTGCGAAGAACCGATCCCACGACTCGAAGGACTCGGCTCTCATCAGGCCGCCTTCTTGCGCCACGACTGCCGCCTCCCACGCGTCGAAGAAGATGTGCTGGTAGGCCAGGTACCGGGCTCGCTCGCTCGGGGTGAGACTCTCCGGATCCTCGCTCGCACGAGCCAGAAGATCCGCGAATCCGTCAGCCTCGACCACGAGGCGGTCCATCTCCAGCATCCTGTCGTACAGAATGGTCTCGATGTCCGTGCTCGTACGCGCAGAGGAGCGCTTCAGCTCGCTAACGGCATAGACGAGGGTGACCACTACGGCCAGTGCGGAGATGATCTCGGCCATGGAGACAGCTGTACGGAGTTTTCCGGCTCTCATATGGCGGCTCGTCAGTCGTAGGGGTAGACATCGACTCTCATGTCGAACGCGCGGCTGATGGGTCTGAGACTGTGACGCCCGCTGACTCAGATGCGACATCGGCCGTGTTGAGCCCGTGTCCAACCAGCGCTCGCCCGTTCTCCATACAGTCCAAACGGACAGAAACAGGCAAGGTCCCTCAACGGCTGTCGCCGCCCCCCTCAGACGAAGGCCCAGGCGCCATAGCCGACCACCTGACTGCGTGAGCCGGCCGTGTCGCCGGAACTCCGCAGGTCCAGCGTGATGGCCTCGAGGCCGTGGCGCCTCGCCGCCCGCAGCAGGCCATTCAGGGGAATACGCCCGCAGGCCTGGTCGGAGGCGATCTCTTCAGGGCGCAGGGCCTCGATGGCGCGGGTGGTGGCCGCGTCGATCTCCCGCGCGCGCTCGTAGGGCAGGTGGTGGCTCAGATCGGAGCTGACCAGAATCAGGGTCTCCTCTCCGCCCCACAGCCGCTCGAGGACCTCGGCCACCTCGTCGGTTGTCGCCTCTCCCACCAGGAAGGGCACGATGCGGAAGTCCGTGAGCACCAGCTGCAGGAAGGGCAGCTGCACCTCCAGGCAGTGCTCGCCCTCGAAGGGGGCCTCGAAGTCACGCACCTGGGGCAGATCCGCAACGGTCTCATAGACGGCGCGATCGACGTCCACCGTCCCCAGGGGGGTGAGGAAGCGCTTGGCCCTGCTGTAAGCCAGACCGCGGAAGGGCACCCGGTGGGAGGGGCCGAGCAGGACGACCCGGGAGATGGCCTCGGCGTGGACGGCGAGCAAGGCATAGGCGCTGCCCGCCACCGGACCCGAGTAGACGTAGCCTGCATGGGGGACGACAAGGGCCTTGGGCGCGGGCAGGTCGGGTGGTTCGGCCGCGTCCACGTAGGCGCGCACCGCCGCGCTCAAGACAGGCGCCTCCCCGGGGTAGAACATACCGGCCACGTTTGGATGACGTATGATTGCCACCGTTGCGTCTCCTGCCATTCGTCCAATGGCTCCTGTCAGTATATTAGTTGAACAGCCGCAGCAGCGGCCATCGCCGCGGCCTCGAACCCCGAGAGGCGATCGCTATGACGGTCCGTCTCAGCCATCATCCGACTCGTTACTGGCACCGGCTGGAGGACGGGCGGGTGCAGTGCGACGTCTGCCCGCGGGCGTGCAAGCTCAGGGAGGGGCAGCAGGGGCTCTGCTTCGTGCGCGCGTGCGAGGGCGGAGAGGTCGTGCTGACCAGCTACGGGCGCTCCAGCGGATTCTGTGTGGACCCGATCGAGAAGAAGCCCTTGAGTCACTTCCTGCCCGGCACGCCGGTGCTCTCGTTCGGCACCGCCGGCTGTAACCTGACCTGTAAGTTCTGCCAGAACTGGGACATGAGCAAGTCGCGGGAGATGGACACCCTTGCCGCCAGCGCCTCCCCCGAGGCAATCGCCAGCAAAGCCGAGGCCCTGGGCTGCCGCAGCGTGGCCTTCACCTACAACGACCCGGTCATCTTCCTGGAGTACGCCCGCGACACGGCGCTGGCCTGCCGCGAGCGGGGCGTCCGCAATGTCGCCGTCACCGCGGGCTATATCAGCCCGGGGCGCGGGAGGACTTCTTCTCGGCCATGGACGCGGCCAATGTGGACCTCAAGGCATTCACCGACGACTTCTACCACCGCATCTGCGGCGGCCACTTGCGCCCGGTGCTCGAGACCCTGGAATACCTGAAGAAGGAGACCGAGGTGTGGGTAGAGCTCACGACCCTGCTCATACCCGGGCACAACGACTCGGATGCGGAGCTCGAGGCCATGACCGCCTGGGTGGTGGAGCACCTGGGGCCGGACGTGCCCATGCACTTCACTGCCTTTCATCCGGACTGGAAGATGCTCGACGTGCCGCCGACGCCGCCCTCGACCCTGACGCGCGCCCGGGAGATCGCGCTGCGCAACGGGGTGCGGTACGCGTACACCGGCAACGTGCACGACAGCCGCGGGGGGAGCACCTGGTGCCACGCCTGCGAGGCGCTGCTAATCGAGCGGGACTGGTACGAGCTGGGTACCTGGGGCCTCACCGCCGGGGGACGCTGCGCCGCCTGCGGTACCCCCTGCGCCGGAGTCTTCGAGGCCCGCCCCGGGACCTGTGGCAGCCGGCGCATGCCGGTGGCCATGTCCGCATCAGGTTAAGGCGTGGCTCGTCCTCATCAAAGTAGTTCCATTCATCGATGAACCGGATGCCGTCCGTCCGCTAGGTATAAGAAATACTTGATGACAGCGTGCAGTCCGCGTTCAAATCGTTATATTGTGGTTGGCTCTTCAGGCGAGCCAGGTTGTACCCCTCTCCGACGTGACTCTGCCTCTCCGCTCCATTCGCATCACCGGAGGTGGATCATGAGGCTACACCGAATTGCGGGCCTGCTGGTGCTGCTCGCCCTTCTTCCCGTTGGCCGTGTCTCCGCTCAGGACTCCGTCAAGGTCGAGGGCCCTGTCTACGTCGCTCGCGACGTGGAGCCGACTCTCAAGAACGGCGAGGAACTGAAGCAGATTCTGCACCGTGTCTACCCGTCGGGCTACCGCGACACTGGACTCGATGTGACCGCGATCTTGTGGGTCTACGTGGGACTGGAAGGCACTGTCGGGGCTTGCGAGGTGCTGAAATCGAGCGGCTACGACGTCTTCGACCATGCGGCGGAGCAAGTGGCCGAGGGTATGCTCTTTACGCCAGCCCTTTATGAGGGCGAGCCGGTGGGAGTGTGGATCAACCAGGCCATCCGTTTCAAGTCGGGCGAAAGCGGTCGGTTTCTGGAGGGGCCGGCTCACCATGAGCTGGGAAAACCCGCTCCTGAGGACGATAAGCCTTAGCCGGGT
>JAUWTE010000414.1 GCA_030609765.1 Acidobacteriota bacterium | reverse complement strand
GGATCCTGTAATCTGACCGCGGGCTCAGCTGATGCGCCCACGCCAGGCTTTTGCGTCCCGCGACGCCGTCGGACGCACAGAAGAAAGTGATTACGTGATGGGGGAGAGCCGGAAGCAGCGAGGTGAGGCTTCTTCCACGTCGTCCGCCGGCGCGACTGGTTTGGCGCGTGAGATGGGGTTGTTGGGCCTGGCCGCCACCGGCATCTGTTCGATGATGGGGGCGGCGATCAACGTCATTCCCTTCATGATTCAGCGCAGCGTGCCGGGGATCGGTCCCTATGTCCTGCCTGCCTACCTGTTAGCTGCGCTGCCGGCGGTCTTCGCTGCGCTCGCTTACGCCATCCTGGCCTCAGCCATGCCGCGGGCCGGCGGCAGCTACATCTACGCCAGCCGCGGGCTGAACCCCTATCTGGGATTCGTGGCCAGCTTCTCGCAGTGGTTCGGATTGTCGATCGCCATCGGTGTGGTCTCGTACGTGCTGATCCCCTTCCTGCGCGATATCGCTGCCGCCCTTGGCTATGACGCGCTCGCCGCCGGCCTCGATACCGGGATCGTGCGGCTGCTCCTGGCTCTCGGATTCCTGTGGACATTCGTCGGGGTCAACATGCGCGGGGTGAAGCTCTACGAGAGAACTCTGGTGCCGCTCATGTTCCTCATGTTCGTCCTCGGCGCCGTCGTGATCGTCGCCGGGTTCACCTTCAACCATGGTGATTTTGCGGCGGCAGTGCTCGAGCGCGAGGGGCGCGTGATCGCCACGGCCGCGGGGGTGGGAGAGGCACCGTTCCGCTTGGCCCCCTATCTCGCTGCCGCGGCGCTGCTGTTTTCCAGCTTCATCGGCTTCGATTCCATCGCCCAGGCAGGAGGGGAGGCGCGCAACCCGAACCGCTCGCTGCCGCTGGCCATCGGCATCGCCATCATCACCGTCGGCACCTTCTACTTCCTGTTCACGGCGGCGGTGTACCACGCCGTTCCGTGGACCTATATCGCAGAGGAGGCCGCGACCCGTGACCTGACGGCCCCGGGAATGCTCGGATACCTGTTGCCGGTGGGTTGGACCGTGGCGATAGTGGCCGGGGCCGCAATCGCCCTCATTAACGATCTGCCGGCCATGCTCCTGGCGGTTTCGCGGCTGATGTTCGCCTGGGCCGAAGACGGCATTTTTCCGCGTCGTGTGGCGCGTGTGCACCCTGAGCGCCACACACCTGACGTCGCCATCATGTTGAGCGGGGCGATGGCCTCTGTCGGTATCCTGGGTAGTCACCTGGCTGGCGATTTCTTCATCGGCGTCGACATTCTCGTGACCTCGATGCTGGTGAACTTCCTGTTCATGTGCCTCTCCGTCCTGACCCTGCCGCGCCGCAACCCCGAACTGGCACGGGAGGTGCGCGTGCTGCCGCAACGCTGGATCCAGGTACCACTGGCGCTGATGGGAGTGGCTTCGTTGGGCACGTTTCTCGCCGTCCACGTCTGGAATGACCTGTCGATTCCCCAGGCAGCGTGGTATCTGCATTCCACGCCGGTCTGGCTTGCGGTCATGGGCGTGGGAAGCGCCATCTACTTTCGTGAGCTCGGCCGCCTGCGGCGCCGCGGCGTCGACGTGGCAACGCTTTTTGCGACCCTTCCACCGGAGTGATCGACCAGGAGTGACCGACCCAATGAACCGATCCGTCGAACGCTGGGACATCGCGCCGGACCTGAGCATCTCCCGAGCTCTCACCGGGCTCTGGCAGATTGCCGACCTCGAGCGGGACGGTAAGCAGCTCGATCTCGAGGCGACCGCCCGCGAGATGGAACCCTATGTCGAGGCCGGCTTCACCACCTTCGATATGGCCGACCATTACGGCTCGGCCGAGAAGATCGTCGGCCTGTTTCTCAAACAGCACGGCGCGGGCTCGGCGGAGCTGTTCACCAAGTGGGTGCCGAAGCCGGGACGGTCCAGCCGGGAACAGGTACGAGACGCCGTTCAGCTCTCTCTCGACCGGATGCAGACCGACCGTCTCGATCTGCTGCAATTCCACACTTGGAACTACGCCGACCCGAGCTATCTCGACACACTCTCCTACCTGCAGGAGCTCAAGGATGAGGGGCTGATTCGCTACCTCGGTGTCACCAACACCGACACCGCTCACCTGCGGCTCATGCTGAGCAGCGGCTTCGAGATCGTTTCCAATCAGGTCTGCTTCTCGCTGCTCGACCAGCGGGCCCGCAACAACGGCATGACCGAGCTGTGCCGGCAGCACGGTGTCACGCTACTGGCCTTTGGCACGGTGGCCGGTGGCTTTCTCACCGAGCGCTGGCTCGATCAATCGGAGCCGGATTGGACCCGTCTCGAGACCTGGTCGGAGATGAAGTACGGTCGCTTCATTCGCGAAGCCGGTGGCTGGGCCGCTCTGCAAGATCTTCTACGCATCGTGCACGAGATCGCACAGCGGCACGACGTGTCGATGGCCAACGTTGCCTGCCGCTACATACTCGACCAGCCTGCGGTGGGCGGCGTCATCATCGGAGCACGGCTCGGCGTCAGCGAGAACCGGCGGGACAACCTGCGGCTCTTCCAGCTCGAGCTCGACCCGGCCAGCCTATCGGAGCTCGACGCGGCGGTGGCCCGGTTGCAGCCCATACCTGGTGATTGCGGTGACGAGTACCGTCGCCCACCCTATCTGACGGCGTCGGGGGACCTCAGCCACCATATCGACGTGATCCCTCCTCCGTTCGAGGTCCGACGCGGAGAGGACGGCCGGCAACGGGTTCTGAGCGGAACGGTTTGGGAGGATATCGCCGGATTCAGCCGGGCAGTTCGCCGTGGCCACCGCATCGTGATCTCCGGCACCACTGCAACTCACGGCGATCGCGCCATCGGCGGATCGGACCCCGTCTCGCAGACACACTTCATCATCGACAAGATCGAGGGCGCGCTGCAGTCGCTGGGCGGCGCGCTGCAGGACGTCGTGATGACGCGCGTTTACATACGGGAGATGGAGCATTGGGACCAGGTGGCCCGCGTTCACGGTGAGCGGTTCCGTGAAATCGGGCCCGCCAACACCCTCGTTCAGGCGGGGCTGATCGGCTCTGAGTATCTGGTCGAGATCGAGGCCGAGGCGGTTGTCGAGCCACGGTCGACGCCTCGCCTAGAGGGCGCTGCACAGCCCTGACCCCTGCCTCTGCCGCGGCTCGAGCCCCACTTCATGGAGCGGCAACCGCGCGGACGAGCCCTCTTCGGCTTCACCCGACCCATCGCACTGCAGCCGAGGCCTGCTAGACTTGTGCCCGCCACAGCGTGAACTCCCTGGATCTCGACACGACGGGTGACGATGGCCGACTGGCCGCAGCTCAGCAAGCTCCGGAGCGGGATGACCTCCGGCGCCGACAGAGCCAGATACGCGGGCTATGCCCTCCTGCTTCTGATCCCGCTGTTCGCCGTCGTCCTCTACCCCGAACAGCATCTCGAGAAAGATGGCGCCCGCCACTTCGCCTATCTGCACTCGATCGTCTTCGATCAGGACTTCGACTTCGAAAACGAGTACCAGGCAATCTGGCCCAGCTTCCGCAACCGGCCTTGGTATCTTGAATCGACGGGAGAGGTCCCCAACGAGTCGCCCATCGGCCCCGCCCTGTTCTGGCTGCCTGCTTACCTGATTGTGGTCTTTCTGGGTATCGACCCGACGGGCTACGGCTGGGCCTCCCAGGCGGCAGCGGTTTTCACCTCGGCGTTGGCATTCTCGATAGGCGTGCTCCTCGCCTTCCAACTTCTCTGCAAATACTCCAGGACGGCCAGCTCGAACTCCACGCGCTCCG
>JAUWTE010000251.1 GCA_030609765.1 Acidobacteriota bacterium | reverse complement strand
GCGAATCACGGAATAGGACAGGACGTACACCCAGAACACCTGGCCGTCGAACTTCTTGCGCGGGTAGAACCAGAGAAGCCCCGCGAAGAGAGCCAGGTTGGCGAGGAAGCCGTAAAGCTGCGTCGGATGAAGTGGTATCTGCAACGGCACGCCGACGAGGGTGCCGCTGTAGGCGTTGGTGAATGTGACTCCCCAGGGCATATCGGTCGGGATTCCGTAACAACATCCGGCGGCGAAACAGCCAAGCCGGCCGATCGCGTGCCCGATAGCCACAGCGGGCGCGGCGATATCGGCCACCTTCCATGTCGGTAGGTCGTAGCGACGGAAATACCAGAGTGCCACGATGACAGCCGCGATGAAGCCACCGTAGAAGACGCCTCCGGCTTGCAGCAGATTCAACCCCATTCGCGCTAGCGCCCCGAGATAGATCCCGAAGGTACCGATGTAGGGGGAGAGCGCCTCGCCCACGCCACCGCCACCCTCTTGCGTCAGGGTACGAAACTGGCGGGCGTAGAAGTCCCAGTCGACGATGAGCAGAAGAATCTTCGCTCCCACCAGGGCAGCGAGAATCGCGTAAACGCCGGCGTCGACGACGTGGTCGGGGTTGATTCCCTCTCGGCGGGCCAGCCGGCGGGCCACGATGATCGCCGCCAGAAAGGACGTGACCAGCAAAACACCGTAGGTGTGAATGGTCACCGGGCCTACGATTGGCAGCGGCAGTTCAAAAAGAGTAGGAAACATCGGTCCTCGTTGGGGGGTTGGCTTCCGCTAGGTTGGACGTTCGTTGTCTGTCAAGTAGGTTCAACCGGGTCCTTCGCTGGACTCGTGCCGATGGGTGGTGTCGGCGATATGCTGGCCGACTCGGTGCCGATGGAGGGATCGCCCTCCTCTGCTGTCGATTCCATCAGGAGCTCGTCGTCACGTGTCGCGGTGCTCTGCTGCGCCATGGCCAGAAACAGAATCACCGCCCCCATGGTAATGGCGGCGTCCGCGACATTGAACGACGGCCAGTGATACGAGCCCCAGTGGACATCAACGAAGTCGACCACGTAGCCGAGGCGCAGACGATCCACGAGATTGCCCAGAGCGCCGCCCAGGATCATCCCGAATGCGATGACGATCTTCGGTTCGTGCCAGCCCTCGCGAGCGTACGCCCAGATCAGGCCGACAGCCGCAATGGATACGATCACGAGAGCCCATCGCAACAGGTTGCCGGAAACATTGGCGAAGAGCCCGAACGCGGCACCGTAGTTCTGCACGTGGTTGATAGTGAGCAGGCCTTCAACCACCTCGTACCGCGCGTGCAGTGGCAGCCAGCCCACGAGCAGCGCTTTCGTTACCTGATCGGCTGCCAATACGGCTGCGGCGATCAGAATAACTGTCCACCGGTCGCGCATCATGAATCCTGCAGATCGTCCAAAGGAATCTCGGCCAGCGCCTCGCCACAACGGTCACAGATCGAAGGGAACTCTGAGATCGTGCCAACAGATTCCCGATAATTCCAGCAGCGCTCGCATTTTTTACCTGCAGCTCGTCCCACAACGATTTCCCAGATGCCTTCCGAGTCGAGGAATGGGTCGCCGAGGACCTCCACCCCCTCGGGGAGGGTGCCCTCCGACGGAAGCAACTGCGCCTGAGAGACGATAAACAGCTCATCGAGCCATCCGGCGTGGTTTTCGACCTGTGCGGCAGCCTGCGGCGACAGGGCGCGCACGAACACCGCGGCCTCCAAGCTGGAGCCAATCAAATCTCCCTCGCGCACCTTTTCGAGCGCTGCCAGGACGGCATCCCGTAGCAAGATGAGGGCCTCGAACTCTGCTCGTTCATCCGCGGACAGCGCGTGGGCCGACAGATCCTCGAACTCGACCAGGTGCACACTGTCGAGCTGACCACCCGGCAGGTGTTGCCACGCTTCCTCTGTGGTGAACGGCAAAACCGGTGCCAGCCAGCGAATCAGAGCATTAGCGAGAAGATGGACCACCGTTTGTGCAGCTCGCCGAGCGGTGCTATTCGGGGCGAACGTATAGAGGCGATCTTTGAGGATATCCAGGTAGGTGGCGGAGAGAGTCACGACGCAGAACTGATAGACGGGCAATACAGCTTGGTGGAATCTGTAAGACCCATAGCCTGCTGCAACTTGTTCCGCCAGCGTTGCTGCCTGGTCCATGACCCAGCGGTCAATCGGTTGCCACTCGTCGCGCCCCACACTGTGAAGCTCGGGATCGAAGTCGGTCAGGTTGCCGAGCAAGAAGCGGATGGTGTTGCGGATCTTCCGGTAGCTTTCGACCATCGGCTCTACGAGCGAGCTCGAGAACGGCAGGTCTCGCGTGAAGTCGACCGAGGCGAATACCAGCCGCAGGATGTCGGCGCCATACTGATCACACACCTCCTGCGGCGTGATCACGTTGCCTAACGACTTCGACATCTTGTGGCCATCCTCGTCGAGGACGTGACCATGTGTGAGAACGGTCCCCGTGCATGGGGCATCCATGGTCGCAAGTGACGAGATCAAAGAAACCTGAAACCAGCCGCGGTGCTGGTCATGGGCCTCGAGGTACAGATCGGCGGGCCAGCGCATTCTCTCTCGACCAGGCTCCGTGCGCTCCGGGAACACTCCGTCCACGGCAGCGTCAGCAGCGGATGCCTGCACCTCGGGAGGCAGCAGGACCGCACGGTGGCTGACACTCGATTCGAACCAGACGTCGAAAATGTCGTCTTCTCTGTGGAAGCGATCGTTACCGCACTCATCGCACGTCGTGCCCGGAGGGATGAAGTCCGTTACGGGCCGCTCGAACCAGGCATCGCTGCCATGTTCGCGGACGATGTTAATAGTGGTCTCGATGATCTCGGGGTCGAGGCGAATCGTGTGACAGCTCTCGCACGTCACTACGGGAATGGGAATGCCCCAGGCCCGCTGGCGTGACAGACACCAGTCGGGTCTGCGCTCCACCATTCCGTAGATGCGTTCCATGGCCCAGTCCGGGACCCAGCCCACGTCCTCACGGATGGTTCCGAGCAAGCGCTCGCGCAGATTGTTGACGTCTACCTGAAGGAACCACTGTTCCGTGGCTCGGTAGATGAGGGGGTTCTTGCAACGCCAGCAATGCGGGTACGAGTGTTTCAGCTTGCCCTGCGCGGGCAACATACCAGCCTTATCGAGCGCCTCGACGATGACCGGGTTGGCATCGAAAACCTGCAGACCTTCGAACGGGCCGGCGCGGTCGTCGAAGATTCCCTCCTCGTCCACGGGGCAGAGCACCTCGAGGTCATAGGCACGACCGATCTCGAAGTCCTCGTGGCCGTGTCCGGGTGCCGTATGAACCATGCCGGTACCAGCGTCCAGTGTCACATGTTCGGCCAGGACGACGGGGCTTGTGCGATCGTACAGGGGATGGCGATACTGCAGACCCTCGAGGTCGCCGCCACGCAGGCGAGTCAGAACCTGCCAGTCTCCGCCTTCGTATCCCATATCGGCGAGCGAGACATTTGCCAGGCCCTCGGCGATCAGGATGAACTGCTCGAATTCCGTCGCCCCAGTAGCCTCCGCCTCGCCTCCGGGCTTCCCCTTCAAACCTACCAGCAGGTAGTCGAGCTCAGGGTGCACTGCCACCGCCATGTTGGCGGGGATCGTCCACGGTGTCGTGGTCCAGATCACCAAACTCACGTCCGCTGCGTCCTTGCCTTCAGGCATGTGCTGGTCGAGCAGATCCGTGGCCTTGTCGTCCCCGACGAGCGGGAAGCGGACGTAGATCCACGAGCTGGTTCGATCGTGGTACTCGAGCTCGGCCTCGGCCAGCGCCGTCTTGCACGACGCGCACCAGTGAATGGCGCGCAGGCCGTTGTAGATGTAGCCGCGCTGGACCAAGTCCAAGAATGTCTGCAAGACCGCTGTCTCATAAACGGTCGAGATGGTCTTGTACGGCTTGTCCCAGGTACCCATGCCACCGAGGCGCCGAAATTCGTCGCGCTGGATTCCCAGGAAGCGCTCGGCATAGGCAGCGCAGCGCCGGCGAACCTCGAGAACGTCCTCGAGCGCCGGGTCGTTTCCCTCGCGCATCGTGCGGGTGACCTGGTGCTCGATCGGCATCCCGTGGCAGTCCCATCCCGGGACGTAGGGCGTGTCGAACCCCGCCATGGCACGACTTCGCACCACGATGTCTTTGAGGATCTTGTTCATCGCGGTGCCCAGATGGATGTGCCCGTTGGCATAGGGCGGACCATCGTGGAGCAGATAGACAGGGTTGTCGCGGCGGGCCTCGCGCAGCTTCTCGTAGAGGCCGTCTTGCTGCCAGCGGGCCAGGATCTCGGGCTCACGCTCGGGCAGCCGCCCCCGCATTGGAAACTCGGTACGCGGCAGATTCAGGGTTTTTTTGAAGTTCATAATTCAAAAGGACGCCGGTCGGCCCGGGTTTCCGAGCTGCCGGCGCCCAGATGTTTTCTTGCGTTGATGTAGAAGCCCCGCGTCCTCGCAGTGGGCTGTTCCCCGTGCCGGGACGACAAGGGGACCCTCGTGCTCTCGGTCCGCAGTGCTACTTCTCGATCTCGGTCAAAACGATGCGGTACTGGCTTGCATTTTCAGCGTCCGCAAAGGCCAAGCTCGCGGTCTGGTCGATGTCCGCACGAGCCATCTTGCCGACCATTGTCTCTGAGGTGTCGCTGCCCACCACATTGCCGGCACTGTCGAGGAGCTCGATGGTGACGCGAACGTTGAGCTCTTTCTTGCTGGGATTATCGACGCTTGCAGTCCAGTGATAGTTGGCCTGCTGTCCTGCCTTGGCGGTCCATGCGAATGTCGGGCTCTGGACGCTGACCACCGTCTGAGCGAAGACAGGGGCGGCAACCAGAGCGCACATTGCCAAAACGACTGCTGCTGCGGTAATCGAACGTGCCTTCATGATTTCCTCCTTGAAACGATGAGATTTCCCCCTAATGTACCTCTTTTGCCCGTCGCAGGTGTCTGCCGCGGGCGGATTTTCCCTCTCGATCCTCCCAAAGGTATCTATTTTTCTCCTCGAGTACCAACCTTCTCCTATTGTGAGCCCTCACTCGGATCAAGTGCGACCACGCGCAGGCCGTGGCCTTGTGTCGCCACGAGCGCCAAGGCCGGTGCCTGGGCGCTGACCCGCAACTTCCACGCACGATGAAGACCCTCGTCCTCATCCAGAATCAACCAGTGCTCGCCGCGGCCATGCCCACGGTAGAGGGCGCCGCGGTAGTCCAATATCAGTACCTGATCCGGGTGTACCGGATCGATTGCAACGGCGCGCAGGTCTGCCGCCGGCCAGGGGAGTGGCAACACCTCCCATCTCTCGCCACCGTCGAGAGTTCGATCGGCGCGATGATCG
>JAUWTE010000126.1 GCA_030609765.1 Acidobacteriota bacterium | reverse complement strand
CGTTAGCCTCCCCTCCTCGCGATCTACCTCCGCATCGCCTGGACCGGATGCAAGCGCCGGATCTTCACCACAGCGTACAGGCTGAGCAGCAGGGTGAGGATGAGCACTCCGATCGCATGTGTCAGGGGGATCATGGGATCAGCGGTGGCCACCATCAGCGGCTCCCAGCCGAAACTCTCGAACGCCTCGCCCCCCTCGCCGCTGAACCGGATCGGATTGTGGTGGAAGTACCGCTGCACCGGATACGCGACCACCATGCCGGCCCCCACTCCCATCAGCGCGAGGATCACCAATTCGCACAGGGTGGTCGCAATCAGCTTGCCCCGGTTCATGCCGACGGATAGGAGCACACCGAACTCGAACTCCCGCTCGTTCATCATCATGAGCAGGGTCCCGAAGATCCCGAACACGATGACCAGGTAGAGAATCAGCACCATGATCAGGCCGCCGGCGTTGTCGGCCTGGATGGTCTGCAACAGCTCGGGAACGATCTGACGCCAGCTGCGGATCTCGTAGCGCTCCATGTCCAGGCCCGCCTCGACCTGCGCCACCACAGCATCCAGGTGCCGGGGCTCATCGATCAAGAGGACCAGCGACGTGGCCAGACCTTCGGCGCCGAACAGACGTTGGCCCTCGGCAAGGGGCAGGAGTACGAGCCTCAGGTTCATGTCCGGAGAAGGGAACTTGACGATGCCGCAGACCGGATACTTCCCGGCCGCGGTCACGCCGTGGTAGCCTTGACCCAGCACGACCAGGGTGTCACCGACCGAAAGCGAGAGGTTTCGCGCCAGCCCCGCCGCCAGCAAGACAGCAGCGTCGTCCGCCTGAAACACCTCGCCGGCAACCAGCTTGTCCTCGAGACCCAGCATGGGCTCTTCCCGTCGCGCTTCCAGACCCACGATGAGCCCACCCTCGGTCTTCGTCTCGGTGGCGCACAGGGCGAAGCTTTCGATGCGTGGGAACACGCCCCGCACCTCCCCGACCGAGCTCGTGATCTCCTCGGGCAGCGAGCCCTGCTCCAGCGCGTTGTCCAACACCGGGTCGTCCCAGTAGCCATGGGCATGGATCTGGGCGTAGCCGATGAAGCTGCTGACGACGTTGTCGATGATGCGGTCGTAGGTACCCAGCTGCAGCGCCCGGAGAAGCACGGCGAAGAAGACGCCGAAGAGGATCGACGACATCGTGATCGTCGATCGCCGCCGGTTCCGCCAGATGTTCCGCCAAGCCAGCTTGAGGATCATCGGTCGGCGCGCAGGCCGCGCATGTTGCGCTGCGTGAAGAAGCCGTCGTCGATCTTCACGTCGAACTCCAGACTGAGGGTGGTCATGATCGTCTTGTGGCCCTCCTTGTCGGCCGGGATCATCTCGAGCACGGCGGGCAGGATCTTGCCACCGAACTTCTTGGGCTGCTTCCCCAGCATGCGGTTCACCAGGAAGCCGTCCTCGTCGTAGAACTCACCCTTCATCTGCATGTACTCGGACTTGTCGATCCAGAGGAGGACCTTCCCCCACACCACCGCGGCGTCGAGCTTCGGTGTGAGTTCGATCTCCCAGCAGTCGAGACCTCCTATCTGCTCCTCGGCAACGATGGCGTGGGTGTAGTCTACGACCAGAGAGGATTGTTTCACGAGGTCGTCGTTCGTGAAGTCTGTCCCCATCCAACTCTGGGTCATCATCGACGGAGGCAGCTTCACGGTGCGCTCGATGCTCGGGAGCCAGTTCCAGATCTCCTTGCCTCGTTTGAGGAAGGCGCTCCCCTTGTCGCGCTGCGGGCTCGTCATCAGCAGCATGTAGAGGTCCGATCCCTTCGACCAGTGCACCAGGGTCATGTCGCGCGTGTAGCTGGGCCGGACGATCTCGATCTTGATCGAGCCTCGAGAACTGTCCCCGCGGACCTTCCGGTCCGCGATGCGGACGATTTCTGTGGCGTCCTGCGCGGCTGCCAGCGGTCTGGTGGGCGCGAGGAGGAGACCCACGAGGAGGGCAACCTGCGTGAATCGACAGCGCAACATAGATCCTCCTCCGGCGACGGTCGTCCTTCGCGCCGAACGATATTCCACCCCGGGATAGTGGTCAAGGCTCAAGCCCTACCTGTGCCGCGGCAGCCGCGCAGACCACATCGCCGTGCGCTTTCGGGCACTTCTGCTGTTGAACGAAGTAGAGGCCCCACGGGAGGGCCTGAGATCACCTGCATTTGACTTGCCTGAATCTTACCTGAAAGGGGGTGAGGGCCTCGTGAGCAGAAGATGTCTGTGTGCGCTGCTAATCCATGCGCTTCTGTGGCCGTTGATCGCAATCGCACCCGCGGGGGCTGAGGAGGGTTCCGGACCGCGATCAATCTACCTTCTCCAGTCGTCCGTTGTTGGGGCGGCGGGAGCGCCAGGGGCGGGTCCCGAACACAGTTTGGTCGGGACACTCGGGCAGCCGACGCCGATCGGGATCGCTTCTGGGGAAGAGTTCACGCTGTACGCGGGCTTCTGGAAGCGACTGCTGACGCTGCTGGCAGACGTCGAGCCGTTCGCTCCGGAGCCACTCCGCACCATGCTATTCCAGACCTATCCCAATCCGGCTCGGGGTTCGACTGCGATCCGCTTCAGCATCGCTTCGGCCGGTCCGGTGGAACTCGCGGTCTTCGACGTCAACGGCCGCAGGGTCAGAACCTTGGCGGATCGATACGCGCTGCCGGGCCCGTATGCGGTCGTCTGGGACGAGCGCGATGATCTGGGCGCCAGGGTCCCATCAGGAGTCTACTTCTACCGTCTGAATGCCGGATCGTACAACTCGATCAAGCGGATGCTGATCGTACGATAGGAGGAATTTGACATGAAAAGGTTGATGATCTCATTGGGGCTGTTGGCCCCGGCCCTCATCCTGGCGATCTCCGCCGCCGGGGCGGCACCGAATCTGGTGAACTATCAGGGCGTCCTCACCGATGCCGACGGGATTCCCATCTCCGGCACCGTCGATCTGGAGTTCGCCATCTACGCAGACAGCTCGCAGGCCTCGCCTGACTTGTGGAACGAAGAGCACGCTGATGTCGCGATCGAGAACGGTCTCTTCAATGTCATCCTCGGCAGCGACACTTCATTCCCCCAAGATCTCTTCGATGGGAATGAACGGTGGTTGGGTGTGATTGTGGACGGCGAACCCGAGATCCTACCTCGGATGCGCTTCACCTCTGTACCCTGGGCCTTGCACTCGGCTGTCGCCGACACGGCTCTCTCCGGGGCCGGTGGTGCGGATAGCGACTGGATCATCGCCGACAATGACATGTACTCCGGAGTCTCGGGCAACATCGGCATCGGGACGACCAGTCCGGCGCGGCAGCTGGAGATTCGCGGCGATACGCGGGCCTACGTGCGCTTGACGAGCACAGCGACGTACAACCCATCGACACTTGAGCTGAAGGGCGTGGTGACTGGGGGAACACACGATATGCTTGGGGCCATCAACTTCTTATATCAGAACGACGGTCTCAGGTCAGCGATTGGGTACTACGAGTACTCGGGTCCGTATCCCTATTTCTACCTTAGGTTCGCAACCGCGGACGGCTTGATGGTCCTCACGGACGATGGGAACGTGGGGATCGGGATGGCAGACCCCAGGGAAAAGCTGGATGTCTACGGAACCATCCAGGGCCACATCCTGAAGCTCACCGGTGGAGCGGATCTCGCCGAGCCCTTCGACATAGGAGACCCCACTTCTGTCGAACCCGGCATGGTTCTCACCATTGATCCGGCCAATCCTGGCGAGTTGAAGCTTTCGGATCGTGCCTATGATCGCTGCGTGGCGGGCATCATCAGTGGCGCTGGCGGGATCAGGTCCGGCCTGCTGATGGGCCAGAAGGAATCGCCTGCGGATGGAGAATGCCCGGTGGCACTGTCGGGCCGTGTCTATTGCTGGGCGACCGCCGCGAACGGACCGATCGTCCCCGGCGATCTGCTGACGACAGCTGATCTTCCCGGACACGCCATGAAAGTCACCGACCACGCGCGCGCGGTGGGAGCCATGATCGGGAAAGCGATGACTTCGCTACCAGAGGGTCGCGGTCTGGTTCTCGTGCTGGTCTCCCTTCAGTAGGAAAGGCGGTGCAGTTGTGAAACGGACAATCGACCTTTGCCGGCCGGCCCGCCGCCTGTGTCCACTGCTGCTCAGCGCCTGGATCATGCTCGGATCAGGCGCAACTGCCACCACGCAATACGACGAAGCGAGCATTGCGGCGGCGGTGGAGACATGGGTCCGGGACGTGTCGGCAGACGCGCGGCCCAGCGCCGAAGTAATGAGTATGGAGCCCCACGTAGTGGACGGAAGAGCGGTTGCCTATATCGCCCATCTTGACGGGGAGGGGTTTTGCCTGTGCGGTACCAATGACCTGGTCCTGCCTGTCTATCTCTATAGTCCGAATGGGAGCTTTGATCCCGAGAACCCCAGTTACCAGTACTTCCTTTGGGAGATCACCACCCGCACACGGCACATGGCGAAGCTGCTCGCAGAAGGCGATCCTGTGATCGCCGGGCTACGGGGAGAGATGGAGAAGCGGGCGTTGTTCTGGCAAGAGTTGATCGACGGCCGGATTCCCAGCGTCATCGTCCGGAACAGGAATCTGCGGGATGAGCCGCAGCTTCTGACGCTGGACGTCAGCGCGTGCTGGCATCAGGGCTCTCCCTTCAACGACCAATGCCCTGAACTGACCCCCGGGGCCGATGAACATGCCGTCGTCGGATGCATCGCGACCGCGATGGTCCAAATCATGTACTACTGGAAGTGGCCGGATGTGGGTGAGAGTACAGGAGCGACACTCTACCACTACCGCTGGAGAACAGACTGGGACGAGGAACCGCTGGCGATCGATCCTGGAATACCGGACGACTGGATGGCCGTCGCCGGTTTTCCCGATGGGCGGCTTGGTTGGGTCCCGGACGGCGGGGGTCGTCTGAGGATGATCGGGTACTGGGATGGGAGTCTCCATTCCTTCGCCGCCAACGACGACAACATCACGAACAAGACCCCTGAGTATCTGACTGCGCTGCAGACGCTCTACGATCGACTCAGCCACTACGAAACGGCCGTCTGTGATGCCGACTTCGGCGCGACGACGTATGATTGGAGTATCCTGCAGGATCGTCACATCGACCCGCCAGACCCCGGGGACATCGAAGCCGCAGAGTTGTCCTACCATGGAGCAATTGCCTGCGAAATGGGATTTGGGGTCATGGGATCGGGTTCCAATGGTCTGATGCTCCGGAACGCTCTCATCGATCACTTCCGCTATGACCCCGACGCTCATGAAATCCCACGGGATATGAATGTGATGACCAGTGAGATCAATTGGCTGCGGCCGATTGCGCTTGGTGGCGGGCATCCGGATGGTGGTGCCCACGAGATGGTTGTTTGTGGCTACAACAAAGGAACCGACCCGAACCGGGAATTCCTGATGAACTTGGGCTGGGGAGGCTGCAGTGTCAACTGGTATACATGGGACGATTTCCCGTTCCCGGTCGACCCCGTGCATGTACTCGATATCGCTCCTCGAAACGTCGTCAAGTTCGTGGGTAATATGTACCACGGTGATGGGTCACCCGGCAATCCCTACCTGAACATCGAGGAAGCCATCCATTACGCTCCGGATGGGGCCACACTGATCTTCAAGGCCGGGTCCAACAACACGTTCGCTGCCACTACCCTGGTGATCGATCGTCCGTTCACGCTGAAGGGGGTGGATGTCACCATTTGCAGGGAGTGGGTGCCATGAGAACTACTGAACATACGCTGCATGTGGCAGGCGGCCTGGGGGTGATGATCACCGTTCTGTACCTCCTCGCGCCGGTTGCGCTGCTCGCAAAAGAGATGTCCGTATCTGAGGTCCAGGCCGCGGTTGAGACCTGGGTTCACCATATGACCAAGGATGCCCAGCCCGATGCTGTGATCACCAGGTTGGAGGAGTACGAAGTCGACGGTGTGTGCGTAGCGTATATCGCCCCTATCAGTGAGGGCGGTTTCTGCCTCTGCGCCGCGGATGACATTCGTCTACCCGTCTACTTCTAGTGCCCTGTGGGGCAATAAGTTGAGAACAACTGAGATCTGGGTGACATCCTGATAATGATCTCCTCGAGAAGGAACCTATTGACGTAATATCCTGGGGAAACGGCCGGGCTCGGGCCGGACGACTACGCGCAGGCGGTGAGTGAACGGACGCAGCTCTGGCAGGCGCTTATCAGCGGCGCGCTCCCCGCCCGCTCGGCGCCGGAGGGTAGGTATCGCACCGAACCGGAGCTGATGGTGCTGGACTTCACGCCTTGCTGGCACCAGGGGTCCCCCTACAACTCGCAGTGCCCGGCCCCGATCGGGCAACCCGACATGCACACTATCGTGGGGTGCGTCGCCACTGCCGAGTCCGAGATCATGTACTACTGGAAGTGGCCCCAGTCAGGTACCGGGGAGAATACGGTGATCTTCAACTACCGGTGGCGAGCTGGCTGGGATGGGTGGCCGTGCCCACCTGATCCTATGCTCCCGCTGCACTGGCCATGCGAGGACCGCCTGCAATGGACACAGCAGGACGGTGGGACGTTGTTCATGACGGGGTACTGGGACGGAAGTGTCTTGAATGTGGCCAAGACCCACTCTGATATCCAGAACCCGTGTCCGGAGTACCTCGCCGCCCTCGACTCGCTCTACGCCCGATTGACTCCCGAGTACGTTGTTGACTGGGTCGACTTCAGCGCAGCCGAGTACAACTGGGATCTGATCCAGGACGAGCACCATGACCCACCTGATCCCACGGACGCTGAGGTGGCGGAGCTATGCCACCACGTCGGGGTTGCCGCCGATATGGGCTACGGACTCATGGGGTCCGGTCCGCCCGTCCCCACCCCAATTGAGCAAGTGTTCCCGGAGCACTTCCGCTACGACCAGGACGTGACCTGGGAGGGGCCCCCGGACATCTACGCCATGACCGACGAGATCACCTGGCTCCGACCGCTGGGCCTCGTCGGGAACGATTTGCTGGGCGGCCACATGTGGATTGCGTCCGGCTACGACAAGAGCACCGATCCGGACCGATCGTTCTGGATGAACCTGGGCTGGGGATCGGGATGTATCGGTTGGTACGTCTGGGACTACTGGTTCCCGATCGACCAGTCAACAATTCAGATGATCGCTCCATTCGATGTCGTGCGGTTCGTGGCAACCTCGGGATACGGCGACGGCTCGCCGGCGCAGCCCCACGGGAGTATCGAGGAAGCCATAATCGAAGCCCCAAGCGGCGCCACGCTGATATTCGAGGCGGGGACGGAGAACACATTTGGGGCCAACACCCTGATCGTTGATCGGCCGCTCACGTTGAAGGGGTACGATGTGACGATCCGCCGGCAGTAGATGTTACTGATTGGCCCCGGGCCGAACGGCTGTCGGAGGAGCTTCGCCAGCAACTGCTCACCTGGGTGCACTCGGGGATTCGTGGAGAAGTGACGCGCGGGAGCCCCAGCGTTCTCCACACCAGAGTGGGAACCACCCTATGCACCGTCGTAACCAACGGACACTGGGCATTCACTACTCATGCGAGGGGTGCACTAGTAGGAACTTGTGGGTGCTGGCCCCGCGCGAGGAGTACGATCAGCGCATCGAGTCGGAACTGACCGAGGCGCAAGTGGTTGCGTACCGCGAGTGGCAAGAGGAGCTGCAGCAGCGGCGCCGCGGGCGGAACCGATCCTCCCGGCAGAGCCGCCGGTAGGTCGCATATTGCGTAAGCTTCCAGGAACCCGTACGTTGTGGGCGCGTAGAGGGGATGTGGCACCGGCATTCCCGCCGGGCGAACGACGGCGCAGGATCATGGAGCTGAACTCGAATCATGGGGATCGGGCAGTATCGAACCAGACCGAGCACGTGGGGCGTCGCCGGCCTCCTCACCGTGCTGCTGCACGCGGGACTTCTCGTTGCGGCGAATCTGGTGGGTCTGTTCGACG
>JAUWTE010000370.1 GCA_030609765.1 Acidobacteriota bacterium | reverse complement strand
TGCAATTCGGGTGCGGCCGAGTACCAGCTTGGCCCAGCGGCGAGGACGACAACTGCGGAGGCAGGTGCCGGCAGCGGCGAGCTGCCAGCGGCTGAGGTGACAGCGCCAGAGGTGGCGGCGACTGAGCAAGCCATGGCCGGAGAAGCGCCCGCAGCCGGGGCACCCTCCAACGCGTCATACTTGGGCCGGCCAGTGAGCTCGTGGGTGGAGCAACTGGAAGATTCCTGGGATGCCAGCCAGAGAATGGCGGCTGTATCGATCTTGATGGAGATCGGCCCCGGCGCCGAAGGGGTGACGTCTGCACTGATCGACGCGCTCGGCGACCGCAGTCCCACAGTGCGCGAGGCCGCGACCAATGCTCTGCAACGGTTCGGCTCACAGGCCAGCGGCGACCTCCGCCAGGCCCTCTACGGTCACCCTACACATAGCGTTCGCGCCGGTACTGCGCGCGCTCTCGCCCCGCTCGCAGCCTCGGATCCCGAGGTCATGGATTCCTTGATCAGAGCCACCCGCGACCGGTCCAGTCTCGTACGACGAGTCAGCGCCGAGGTAATCGGGGAGGCCGGACCGGCGGCCGGCGGTGCAGTTGCGGCTCTCACCGCGGCCCTCCTCGATGAGGACCCGGATGTACGAGCCAGTGCCGCCACCGCGCTGGGACGGATCGGACCCGCGGCCGATGATGCGATTCCGGCACTCACCGTGGCCAGCCTCGACACGGTGTCGCGGGTCGCAGAAGCTGCCCGGGAGGCCCTGTCCAAGATCGACAGACGCGATTGACGCGCGCCGCACGGCAGGGGGGCCCGGGGCTAGTAGCCGATCACCATGCCGTCCTTGCGGGGATCCGTCCCCCCATGCAGCATCCCGGTCAGCGGGTGGATGAGGATCGCCTGGTACCCACCCATGACTCCGCCATCGGCGCGGCGGACGGTGTGACCCATGGCACGTAGCGCCACCGCGATCTCTTCCGGAATGCCACTTTCCATCAGGATCGTGCCACCCTCCGCCCGGGCAACAGCCGGAGGAGTGTCCGGCTGATGCCGGATGCGCGCGGCGTCACCGGCCTCCTGCAGGTTCATGCCGAAATCGATGATATTCAGGAGCACCTGGGTGTGCCCCTGAGGCTGCATGTTGCCCCCCATGACGCCGTAGACCAGGAGAGGCCGGCCGTCCTTCGTGACCATGCCCGGCATGTTGGTGTGCAATGAGCGCTTGTGCGGCGCCACCGCGTTGTAGTGATCCGGGTCCATGGAGAAGCCGCTGGCGCGGTTCTGCATGGCGAATCCCACGTCACCGGGCACGACATGCGAGCCGAAGGAGTAGTAGATGCTCTCGATGAGGGAAACGGCGTTGCGGTCCTTGTCGACCACGGTCATGTAGACGGTGTCACCGTGCTCCAGCGGGTCGCCGGCAATGTAGTCGTCTGAGGCCCGCTGCAGGTCGATGAGCTGGCGTCGTGCCGCCGCATACTCTTTCGAGATGAGCTCGGCAATCGGAAGCTGGCTGGCCTCGGGATCAGCAACGTACTTGGCGCGATCGGCAAAGGCGAGCTTCTTGGCTTCGGTGATCAGATGTAGGGTCTCGGCGCTATTGTGCCCGAGCGCGGCGATGTCGAATCCCTCCAGGATATTGAGCATCATCAGAGCAGTGATCCCATGGCTGTTCGGCGGCAGTTGCCAAACTTCATAGCCACGGTAGCTACTGCTCACCGGATCGACCCAGGTCGAGGTGTGCTCGGCGAAGTCACGCATCGACAAAACCGCGCCGTTGGCCTCGCCGAAGGCAACGATTTGCTCGGCGATGGGCCCCTTGTAGAATCCGTCCCTGCCTTGCTCGGCGATGATCTCGTAGCTTCGTGCAAGGCCGGGATTCTGGAACACCTCCCCGGGACGTGGCGCACGACCGTTCGGGAGATATGTGCTCGCACTGTCGGGCCATTCGCCCAGAGCCTCCTCCGCAGCTTGCCAGTTGCCGGAGATGATCTCGGTGACCGGAAAGCCCTCGCGGGCGTAGGCGATCGCCGGGGCGAGAACTTCGGCGAAGCTCATCGTGCCGAAGCGCTCGAGGAGCTCGTTCCAGCCGTCGACTGCGCCGGGCACCATCCACGCAAGTGGCCCGAACATGGGAACCTGCCGCAGGTCTCGCGATTCGAGCAGCTCGCGCGTGAAAGCGTGCCCCGAGCGTCCGGTAGCGTTCAGCGCGTACATCTTCTGGCTTTCCGCATCCCAGACGATGGCGAACATATCCCCACCGATGCCGTTCATGTGGGGCTCCACGAGTCCCAGCATGGCGTTGACGGCGACCGCGGCGTCGATTGCGTTGCCGCCGGCCTTGAGGATCTCGATGCCCACCTGCGCCGCCAGGGGCTGGCTCGCCGCCACCATGCCGTGCGGTGCGATGACCTCGGAGCGACTGCTATGGGGGCTGCGGGCAGGGCGATCGTAGCCGCCGCCCCGCGCCTGGGCACTTACAGACTGCTGCCCCGCCTCACTGCGCGGCACGACGGCACCTAGCAGGGTGATTGCTGACAGAAGCGAAATCGCAACCAGTCGGGACCGTCTCATCTCTGAGCTCCTTGTATGACATGGGCATCTACGAGGGACCGTGGGATGTGCTCTTGGTGATTGAAGACACCTCGAACAGGAAGTATCGTCACTCGACCACTCTGGTCAGTGACGGCGTCACGCTGTTGTCCGGTCACGGTCTCACACTATCGGCCGGCGCCGCCTCACATCAAGCATGACCCAACTCGGTTGGTGATGCTCATGCAACTGCTCGTTGGGGAATTCATAGGTACCGCCGGAGCCTCGCAGTGCGTGGGCAATGCAGGCAAGAAAAAGCGGCGAGGCTCGATGCCTCGCCGCCCTTTCATGCCGCTGCTGGTTGCTCGCGCCCGCTCGCTGAAGTCTCAGCTAGCCTCCGGTGCTGATGCTCACACTACCTGAGCCCGTGGAGATGGATACGTCAGCCTGCCCGTCACCCGATTCCCCGCGGAAGTAATTCTTGCTGCTACGGGAAATGCGAAGGTCCGGCAGGTCTACGGTGATGCTGCCGTTTCCAGTCTCGATGAGCAGACTCATCCCCGGCGCGGCGCTCATGCTGATCTTGACGGTGCCACTGCCCGTATCGATCTCGATCTCTTCGACCTGAGACAGGTCGCCCGCCATGGTCACATCGCCACTGCCCGTGTCGACCATCAGACGTGTTCCAGCCCTCAGGTCACGGATTTCGACGTCGCCCGAGCCGGTGTCGGCCTCGATAGAGCCAGTGACCCTGGCCATCGTGACGTCTCCGGATCCCGTGTCGGCGACGATGTATCGACCCTCGACGTCGGTCACATCGACGTCGCCCGAGCCGGTGTCGGCGTTGAGATCGCCCTGCACGCCGGTAACAACCACATCGCCGGATCCGGTATCGGCGTTCACATCACCCTGGTAGTTCTGAATCCTGACGTCGCCACTGCCCGTGTCGGCACTCAGCGAGCCGACACCATCGCTCGCGGTAACGTCGCCCGAGCCGGTGTCGGCGGAAAGCGGGCCCTGAACTCCGGTTGCGTTGATATTGCCGACGTGGTTCTCGATGTCGGCGCCAACGCCGTGCGGCAGGCGCAGGTGGAAATCAGCGTAGAGGGTGACAGGATCGTCTTCGTCTCGGGAAACAACCTTGACCTTGACGTCCTGATACTTCGTCTGGGTGCGGCTACGGCCCTCCTGCGGATAGCGATACACCTGGTAGCGGTCCACCGGGTACTTGGCCTTCACTACTACGCGATTGCCGCGGGTCTCGAAGGTGATCTCGAGCTCGCTGAGCAGCGCATCCGCCCCACTCCCATCGGCATGGATTGTGCCGACGATCTCGATTTGCCCGCTCGGCGACCCTTCGACGGTCACCGCGCCCGCCAGATTCTCGAGCTCGACAATCATACCGTCACGGGCATCGAACGACCTGGTGACCTGGCGCTCCTGCCCCTGTGCCGCCAGCACCGGAGTCTGAAGGGCAAGCGAAGCCGCCACCATGACCACCAGCGCCACCAGCAAGGACGTAGTGCAGCGCCTACCAGAGCGCCACTGTGCGGGAGAGAGAACAGATTTACCAAGCATGTGACATTCCTCCGTGAATCTGGCCCGAATCATCCGTTGCGGGCCGCGGTCCTCGACAACCAGGTACAACCAAATTTCGTACTCAACAGCTTTGATGCGGGTGGCTCAGGATTGGTTTGGACGTTT
>JAUWTE010000485.1 GCA_030609765.1 Acidobacteriota bacterium | reverse complement strand
GGCGAAATCGAGACTGTTCGGCACATTGACCGCGTCGCGGTAGGCGTCGACCTCCGCCGCCGGCACCTGGAGCTGCACGCCGATGGTTGCCGGGAACTGATCCTTGATCGGCAACAAGCGCTGAATGACGAGAATCTCGGCGGCGTGCAGGCCCAGGTCGATCGACTCGCACAGGGCCACGAGATCGTCCGCAGCTTCTTCGTTGGCCTTTACGGCCCCGTCCCAGAGGCGCTTGGCCTCATCCTCGGGACCGAGGGTGATGACGTCTGGAAGCTGGGTCATGGTAGGCCTCCTGTGTCGGCCGCAGACATAGCCTTGGCGGCGGGCATTTCTAACGTTCGCTCGACTCTGAGGGAGCGGAAGTAACGAGCCCCTCGCCCAGCAGCGTCTCGAACTCCGCCCGGCTGCCCGCCGGAACGTGGCACTGGCGGCAGCGGACCCGCTCGGGATGGGACGTGCGGATCTCCTCGCGAGCCGCGGCGCCGCTGTGGCAGGCGAGGCAGTTCTCGCGCATGAATGTCTTGTGCGGAATGGTAGGTGGGGCAATCGGGTTGAGTCGCGCGCCGCGCCGCAGATCCTGCCGCAAGCCAATGAACTCGCTCGCGGTGAACACTGCGTCCGATTGCTTGAAAACATGGCACTGACTGCAGCGGCTGATGGCGCTCATGCCTGCTGTGCCCGCGTGCGGCTGTGGAGGGGCAAAACCGACCCCGGGAACGTCGACGCCATCGATGTTGTGACACTCCGTGCACGTCATGCCGAAGTTCTCATGCGGGATGACAGGCGGAGCCCCGTCGTAGAGGCGCCTCTCTGCGCGAACCGTGGCAGCCGACTTCATGCCTCCATCAGTGTCCGGGACGGCGACCATCGTATCCTGGGCGCACCCGCAGGCCCAGCCGACCACCACGAGGACCGCGAGTAGGCCGAGCCTCTCAACAAACCGCGGCTGTGCGTGCATCAGATCAACTCGACTCGCACCGCGCATTTCTTGTAGTCCGGTTCCTTGCTGATGTTGTCCATGGCGTCCAGCGTCAGCACGTTCGGTAGCTTTGCCTCATCGAAGAAGGGAATGAATACAGAGCCCCGCGGCGGCTTGCCACGCCCGTCGACCATCACCGGCAGCTCGAGTTCGCCGCGCCGGCTAACAACGCGGACTCTGTCGCCCGTCTTGACGCTCAGCTCCGCGGCGTCGGCACGATTCATCTCGACGTAGCCCTCGGGAACAGCCTGATGGAGCTGCTTGACCCGGCGGGTCATCGAGCCCGTGTGCCAATGCTCGAGAACACGGCCGGTGCAGAGCCAGAATGGATAGTCTTCGTCGGGCATCTCAGCAGGCGGGTGCCAGGGGCGCAGCCAGAATGCGGCTCTCTCGCCATACCCCTTGGCCTTGTAGAAATGAACACCGTCATTCTTCTGCACGTACGGGTCGTGTTCGGCACTGTAACGCCAGCGCGTTTCGACCCCGTCGACGACCGGCCAGATCATGCCTCGGGTCTCTTTGAGCTGCTCGTAGGAGGCGAGGTCTTTGCCGAGCCCGAGTGTGAAGCTGCGGTACTCCTCGAACATCGGCTCGTGCCAGTCATCTTCGGGCCATGGGAACAGGTTCTCGTAGCCCATACGCTTGGCCACCTCGATGATCTGCCAGGCATCCTCTTTGGCTTCGCCGGGAGGCTCGATCAGCTGGTTCCACTGCTGCGTGCGACGCTCGGAGTTGCCGAACACGCCTTCGCGCTCGATCCAGGCCGCCGAGGGCAGCACCAGGTCGGCGATCTCCGTGGTTGGCGTTGGATAGATGTCGCTCACCACGATGAAGCGGCCGTCGCCGGGCTGACGCTCGATGCGGTTGACGTTGGGGATCGACATCCACGGGTTGGTGACCTGGATCCACATGACCTTGACGTCGCCACGCATGAGGGCGCGGAACATGTCCATGGTGTGGTATCCAGGCCGCTCGGGAATCGTACCGGGTTCCAGATCCCAGATCTCCTCCGCCTTGGCGCGGTGCTCCGGGTTCGTCACCACCATATCGGCCGGCAGGCGGTGGGCCAGAGTGCCGACTTCGCGCACCGTTCCGCAGGCCGAGGGCTGACCGGTCAAGCTCCACGGGTTCGACCCCGGGCGGCTGATCTTGCCGGTGATCAGGTGCAGGTCGGTGATCAGGTTGTTCATCCAGGTGCCGCGGGTGTGCTGGTTCACCCCCATGCACCAGAGGCTGACCGTGCCGCGGCTTGAGTCGGCGTAGATCTCGGCCAATGCGTGGATCTGCAGCTCGGGCACGCCGGTGATCTCGCTGACTCGCTCCGGCGTGTAGTAGTCGAGGAACTCCTCGAGCTCCTCGAGCGATGAATCGCGGCCTTGGTCGCGGAACAGGTAATGCTCCGCCGGCCCGTCGTCGGGAGACAAGCCCATGCCGTCGGGCCCCCAGGAGCCGAAGCCGATTTGTTCGAGATCTTCAATGCCGCGCTTGAAAACGACGTTTTCACGGATGAAGGCGCGGTTGATCCTGTCGCTCTTCAGCAGCAAATGCAGGATGCCGTTCACCAGCGCCAGGTCGCTGCCCGGAGTCATCTCGACGTACATGTCGGCGTAGTCGGTGGTCGGCGTGCGACGCGTGGCGATATCAACGATACGAGTGGTGGGCTTCCTGCGCTTGGTCTCGAGGATGCGGCTGTAAAGCACCGGATGCATCTCGGCCATGTTGTTGCCCCAGAGGATGAAGTCGTCGCCGTACTCGAAATCCTCGTAGCAACCCATGGGCTCGTCGCTCTGGAACTGGGTCATGAAGCCGGTCACAGCCGACGCCATGCACAAACGAGCGTTGGGCTCGACGTTGTTGGAACGCAAGCCGCCACGGAACCACTTGCTGGCGGCGTAGCCATCGAACACCGTCCATTGCCCGGACCCGTAGATCGATACTGCCTCGGGCCCGGATTCATCGAGTGTCTCTTGGTACTTGGTGGCGATCAGGTCCAGCGCCTCGTCCCAGGTGATGCGTGTCCAGCCACCGCCGTCCGGGTTGCGCAGCATCGGGTATTCGAGGCGATCTTCGCCATAGAGCATCGCGGGCAGGTGGTAGCCCTTCACGCACAACAGGCCGCGATTGACCGGGCTGGCCTCGTCACCGCGCACCGCGACGGCGCGGCCGTCCCTGACT
>JAUWTE010000335.1 GCA_030609765.1 Acidobacteriota bacterium | reverse complement strand
GAACCGGACGCGACGCCTCCCAAGAGACATGAAAACTGCCCTCGACACGGTCGACCAGATGCGACACGATCAGGACAAGATCGACTCGGACGTCGAAGAAATGGGCAATGTGCGGAGCGCAGCTGAGCGCGAACGGATGCTCGATCAAATGGACAGGGTCCTTCAACGCAAGGACGAGTTGGCCGGACAGACCGCCGCCCTGGAGGATCAGATCGAACAGATGGCGCGCGATTCGCGAAGAGAGCAGAAAGATGCATCCCGCAAGCTGCAAGAAACCTCGGCATGGATGCGCGACTCAAAGCTCGCCGACAAGATCCGTTACTCCAAGGGCGTAGCGCAGCAACGACTCGGTGGCTACGCCGAACAGTTCGAGGAACAGATCGGCACCGATCTCGAACGCCTCGAGGGAATGCTCGAGGAAGCTTCGGCCGCGATCGGCGACTCGGAACAGGACCGCCTGGCATCGTCCCTGGAGCAGACACGTGACGCGGTCCGCAGGCTGGAGTCCCTGCAGGAACGCATGCGGCAGGATCAACAAGGAGAAGAAGGGCAGCAGGGGCAGCAAGATCAGCAGGGCCAGGAAGGCCAAGAGGGGCAGCAAGGTCAGCAGGGCCAGCAGGGAGGTCAAGAAGGGCAGGAAGGTCAAGAGGGGCAACAAGGTCAACAGGGCCAGCAGGGAGGTCAATCGGGCAACCCCGAGACTGACTCGGGGAACAGGAGCGGGGGACCCAGCGGGCCGAGAGGCATCTCTCCAGGCAACTTGCGGCAGTACCAACGCGAGTATCAGCAGCGTCTTTCCGATATCGAGGAGTTGCGCGATCGCCTGGCTGAAGATGGACAGCAGGTTACGGACCTGTATTCGATCCTGGAGGCCATGCGTGATCTCGAGATCGATGGCACCCCGCTCGGCATCGAGGAGCTGCAGGCGCAGATCATCGAAGATCTCAAGATGTTCGAATACTACCTGCGCCGCATCGCCGATGCGGAATCGGGCCGCCGCCCCTCTCTCGCTGACTCTGACGAGGTGCCCGAAAGCTATCGACAGATGGTGGAGGAGTACTTCCGCGCGCTCGCTCGAGGCGGTGACGGCGGCCGGCAACGCTAACGGGGAGGCGATGGTCTCTGCCACTCCAGCTCGAGTCGGTCAACCCGCTGGGTCCGCCGTTCGGTAGACTTCGCAACGGAATTGGTGTATTCGATTCGGGTAGCATGCCGTGAAGAGCTCCGCCATTCGAGTGTCTTCGCCGGCTCCCGTTGCCGCGAAGGCCTCCCCCGCGCAACGGAGGATACCGACGTGTACAGTCGCCGCCATTTTCTTGGTGCCATTGGAGTCCCCGCTGTCGGTGCTATCGCCGTGCCGACGCTCGACCCGAGCAAGTTCACCCGCGCCTTCGAAGCAGCCGCCGCGGTGGAAGCCAGCGGGCGATCTGCCCAGGAGGTTGCCTCCGATGAGCAATTCTGGTTCGCCGTCCAGCAGGCCTACAGTGAAGACCGCTCTCTGGTCAACTTGAACTACGGTGGAGTGGGCGCGTCCCCAGTCCCGGTTCAGGACGCCGTGAAGCGCCACCTCGACTATTCCAACACCGCACCTGTGTATGCGATGTGGCGCATTCTGGAACCGCAGCGTGAGGGCGTGCGCCAGAAGATGGCACGGTTTTTCGGCTGTGATCCCGAAGAGATCGCTTTCACCCGTAATGCCTCCGAGAGCCTGCAGATCTGCCAGTTCGGCATCGACCTCGAACCTGGCGACGAGATCCTGACCACGACCCAGGATTATGGTCGAATGATCACGACCTTCAGGCAGAGGGAACGCCGGGATGGCGTCGTGCTGCGGCAGTTCTCGATCCCCGTGCCCTCGGAGGACGATGACGCGATCGTGGCACTTTTCGAGGAAAACATCACGCCGCGCACGCGGATGATCCTCATGTGCCACATGATCAACATCACCGGCCAGATCCTGCCCGTGAAGGGCGTGGTTCAGATGGCCCGCAAGTACGACATCCCCGTGATCGTCGACGGCGCCCATACCTTCGCTCATTTCGTCTTCAAGCACGAAGACCTCGATTGCGACTATTTCGGCACCAGCCTGCACAAGTGGCTGAACGCCCCGCATGGCACCGGACTGCTCTACGTCCGCAAAGAGAAGATCGGCGACCTTTGGCCCTTGATGGCCGCTGCCGAGCGCCAGGATGACAACATCCGCAAGTTCGAGGAGATCGGCACGCACCCAGCGGCCCCCTACCTTGCCATCGGCGATGCCCTGATCTTCCATCTAGGGGTTGGGTCCGAGCGCAAAGAAGAGCGCCTGCGCTATCTGCGCAACTACTGGGCCGAGCAGTTGATCGAGAACGATCGGATTCGCTTGCACACGAGCCTCAAGCCCGAGTTCGCTTGTGGCCTCGCCGTGGTACAGATTGAGGGAATCGACAGCGGCGATCTCGGCAATTACATGTGGAACCGACACAAGATCATCGTCACACCCATCAAGCACGCGGAGTTCGAGGGTATCCGCGTCACACCCAATATCTCCTCGACCCTGATGGGGCTCGATCGCTTCGTCGCTGCCATGCAAGACGTCCTTCAGAACGGCGTATAGAGCGCCTGAGAAAGGAAAACTCCGAATGCGCCTCAGCAAGGCCTCCCACCCACGAGCATCACTGCCACTGTTGTGCCTGGTTCTCGCCTTCGCTGCCATGCCACTGGCTGCCGCGCCGCAGTCACCGGCACCTGAGAATGTCACCACACCGCTGGAGCAGTTCGGTCACAACATCGGCGACGACTACTTCCTGGCCAACTACCAGCAGTTGACTGAGTACTGGGCGAAGCTGGCGAGCGAGTCCGACCGGATGATCGTCGAGGACGTGGGAACAACGGCCGAGGGTCGCACGATGATCATGGCGACGATCACGTCACCCGAGAATCATCGCAATCTGCCTCGCTACAAGGAGATCGCCCGTCGCCTGGCGCTCGCCGAAGGAGTCAATGAGGCGGAGGCTCTGGCCATGGCCAAGGAAGGCAAGGCGGTGGTTTGGATCGATGGGGGCTTGCACGCCACCGAGGTTCTGGGAGCACAGCAGCTCATGGAGATGGTTTTCCAGATGGTGAGCCGTAACGACGAGGAGACCCTGCGCTTTCTCGACGACGTCATCATGCTTGCCACCTGCGTGAACCCCGACGGCCTCGACTACGTATCTGACTGGTACATGCGTAACCCCGAGCCAACGGAGCGCTCCTATCGTGGGCTGCCCCGCCTCTACCACAAGTATGTCGGGCACGATAACAACCGCGATTTCTACATGTCGGCGATGCCGGAGACCGAGATCATCAACCGTCTCTTGTACCGCGAAGGGTTCCCGCAGATCGTCTACAACCACCACCAGACGGGACCCGCCGGCACCGTCATGTTCGCGCCTCCCTTTCGCGGTCCGTTCAACTACAACATCGATCCGCTACTGATTCTCGGAATCGACACGGTCGGGACCGCCATGCACAGCCGCTTCGTGCGGGAGGACAAGCCGGGCACCACGATGCGACAGGGTGCCGGCTACTCAACCTGGTGGAACGGCGGTCTCCGTACGACCCCCTACTGGCACAACATGATCGGGCTGCTGACCGAGACCATCGGCAGCCCCACGCCGATGGAGATCCCGTTCATCCTTCGCCGGCAGCTACCGAGCAACGACCTACCGCATCCGATCGCGCCTCAGGCTTGGCACTTCAGGCAGTCGATCGAGTACGAAATCACGGCCAATCGTGCCGTCCTCGGTATCGCTTCTCGTCTCAAAGAGGACTTCCTGTTCAACATCTGGCGCATGGGAATGAACTCGATCGAGCGCGGCAACACGGATTCCTGGACGCGCTCGCCCGCGCGAATTCAGGCGGTCGAGGCTGCTATGGCTGCCGGTGGGCAAGGCGCTCAGCAGACCCAATCGCCGGCTCAGTTTCGCGGCGGCACCCGTGTGCCGGTGGAGCTCTATGAAGAGGCCTTCCGCGCCCCCGACGCCCGCGACCCACGCGGCTACATCATTTCCGGGGATCAGCCCGATTTCCTGACCGCCACCAAGTTCGTCAACACTCTGATCAAGAACGGCGTTGACGTTCATCGAGCCACGAGTGATTTCACCGTCGCCGGGCAGAGCTACCCCGCCGGCTCCTACGTGGTCATGACGGCACAGGCCTTCCGCCCCCATGTCATCGACATGTTCGAGCCGCAGGTGCACCCCGATGATGTTCCCTACCCCGGTGGCGCGCCGACCCCACCTTACGACGTCGCCGGCTGGACGCTTGCCCTCCAGATGGGCGTCGAATTCGATCGGATTCTCGACGGATTCGAAGGCCCATTCGAGAAGCTTGCCGATCTGATCGCGCCGCCGGCAGGCGAGGTCACGAACGCCTCTGGCGCCGCGGGTTTCATCTACAGCCCGCAGGTGAATGATTCCTTCCGTGCCACCAATCGGCTGTTGGCGGCAGGAGACCAGGTCGCCCGGTTCACCCAACCCGTCGACGTGGAAGGCGTTACCTATCCCGATGGTG
>JAUWTE010000125.1 GCA_030609765.1 Acidobacteriota bacterium | reverse complement strand
GTGCAACACAGCGCACGCTAACTTGAGTGCGAAGCGCGAGGCGGTTGGCATTCCCGTCCTCAACATGATCGCCGCCGCGGTAGCCGCTGTGCGGAGGGACGTGCCGGACGCCCGACAAGTCGGAATCCTGGCAACGACCGGCACGCTGAGGACAGGCCTTTACGATGGACTTCTGCGCGAGGAGGGCTGCGAGCCATTGCATCCGGAGGAATCGGACCAGATGCGGGTCATGGAGGCAATCCACTCCATCAAGGGAGGGAGTATCGGCCCGGATGAGAGACTCTCGCGGACGGCCCTCGCCCTGGTCGATCGCGGTGCGGGGGCAATCATCATGGGCTGCACCGAAATCCCTCTCGGGCTGGACACCGAGAGCTGTCCTGTGAAAGTGATCGATGCCACGCAGGCCCTGGCCGAGATGACTCTGTCCCTTGCACTCGGAGAGCTGGAGTTCGACGATGTGCCGGGTGGGTTTCTCCCGGAGAGTTCGCCGGCGTCGGCAACAACCGACCCGTTGAGCAACCCAAGCTAGTCCCGACAGAATTCGTAAACTGAAAACCCTGAGTCGAAGGGCCACTCATGCAGCGCGTCGAAGTTGCCATCCCCGCTGGTTCGGGCCACAGCTACGAGATCCTCGTTGGAGTGGAGCTGCCTCACGGCGTGGCCGATCAGATTCTCGAGAGAGTGTCCGCCGCACGTTGGGCGGTTATCAGCGACAGCAACGTCGGGCCTCTCTACGCCGATGCTCTTGCCGATGCACTGCGGGCGCAGGGAGAAGTCGCCGAGTGCATCACGGTTCCTGCCGGCGAAGAGACGAAGAACCGGGATACGGTGGCCAAGATCCAGGATCAGCTGATCGACCTCGGGTACGGTCGCGACTCCTGCCTCGTTGCCGTAGGTGGTGGTGTAGTAGGCGATGTAGCGGGTTTCGTGGCTGCAACGTTGTTCCGAGGCATTCCCTGCGTTCAGGTCCCCACTACCTTGCTTGCCATGGTCGACAGCAGCGTGGGCGGCAAGACAGGAATCGACACCCCTGCCGGAAAGAACCTCGTCGGAGCCTTCCACCAGCCCGTGCGCGTGTTGATCGACGTACTCGCACTCGGATCCTTGCCTGCCGCAGAGCTGACCTCGGGCCTGGCGGAGGTGATCAAGTACGGAGTAATTCTGGATGCCGACCTCTTCAAGAAGATCGACGAGAGTCTCGTGGATGCTGGCATCGCCCACTGCAAGGCAGACCTCGAAGGAGTGGTCGCGAGGTGCTGTGCTCTGAAGGCCGACGTTACCGCCGCCGATGAGCGAGAGGCCAACTACCGGCAGGTCCTCAACTTCGGCCACACCGTAGCCCATGGCATCGAGACTACCCTCGGTTACCGGATTCGCCACGGTGAGGCCGTGGCCATCGGCATGGTTGCCGAGGCAAGGCTCGCGCATCGTCTCGTGAACGCTCCCGAGGATCTATCAGCACGCATCGCCGCTCTCTGTGAACGCGTTGGTTTGCCCACTCGCCTTCCGGAGGGATGCCGGCCAGAGGACGTTGTGGCCGCGGCCGCCAAGGACAAGAAAGTCCGTGCCGGGCAACTGCGCTGCGCACTGCCTGCAGACATAGGGACAATGGCCCAGGGCCCCGACGGCTATGGCATCGCTGTCGACTCCGCCGACCTGCTCGCAGTCCTGCGCTGACCTCCCTTCCGCCACTGCTCGCTCTGCCCCCGGTCGGCCCGGGGACATCACCTAGGCGGACAGTTCGCGCACATGGTGTGCAGATAACTGATTGACTCCGTTGCCTTCGCGCTCAAGCGTCCGCTACGGCGATGTCCCCGTGCCTCTCTGTACCAACAGCTTGCTCGAGCGTTCGTGAAGGCGACCACCCAGTGCCTCCCTGGACCGTTGCCACCTTTCTCCTGTGGCCGGCGAGTGAGTGGGCGTGTGTCCCGCTGTGCAGAGGTTCCTGGGAACCGTCGCCCGAGCCGGGTGCGAGGGCGATGGTCGGGGTGGACCGAGGAGTTACACGGTCAGAGCGAGAGCGCTTCTTGTCGGCGGCTGGCAGCCGGGGTGCGCTGTGGATGCTGGGAGGGGGAGGGCGATCGCCGCAGTGGGCACCTGAGCGCCGGGGCTCGAGGGAGGTGCGGGGGCATCGACGTAGCGGGCGTCGGAGCGCAGGGGTCGGGGGAGGTGCGGGGGCATTGTCGTAGCGGGCGCCTGAGCGCAGGGGTTGGGGGAGGCACGGGGTGATCGCCGTAGCGGGTGCGTGAGCGCGGGGGCGCAGGGAGGCGCGGGGTGATCGCCGTAGCGGACGCTTGAGCGCGAAGGCTAAGGGGTTGCGCATCAGTCTGCATACCATGTGCGCGAATTGTCCGCCTAGGTGATTACCCCGTGCCGACCGCAATGGACCAGCGGGACTTGTCCGCCGCGGTGGCTACGCCGAGTCCGCTGAGGTGAGCTCTTGGCGGAACCAGTCGATCGTTGGCCGTAGGCCTTCGCGCAGCGGCACCTGGGGCGACCAGCCCAGGATCGTCTCGGCACGGTGGATGTCGGGGCAGCGGACCTGTGGGTCGTCTTCCGGAAGCGGCATCTCCACGATTTCGCTATCGCTCCCGGTAATGTCGAGCACCGCCTCGGCCATCTCACGAATCGTGAGCTCTTCGGGGTTTCCGATGTTGACTGGATCCGGTTCGTCCGAGTGCATGAGGGCGAGGATGCCGCGCACCGTGTCTTCAATGTAGCTGAAGGATCGTGTCTGCGACCCATCACCGTAGATTGTCAGGGGCTCGCCACGCAGTGCTTGCGTGATGAAATTCGGGATAGCTCGACCATCCTCCAGCCGCATGCGTGGCCCATAGGTGTTGAAGATCCTGACAATCCGGGTCGACAGCCCGTGACTGCGGCGGTAGGCCATGGTCATGGCCTCGGCGAATCGCTTGGCCTCATCGTAAACACCGCGCGGCCCAATCGGGTTGACCTGCCCCCAGTAGGTTTCCGGCTGCGGGTTTACCTCCGGGTCTCCGTATACTTCCGAGGTCGAAGCGAGCACGAAGGTGGCATCGTGGTACTTGGCGAGTCCAAGCGCCTTGTGGGTGCCCATTGCGCCGACCTTCAACGTGTGAATCGGGTAACGCAGGTAGTCGGTCGGGGAAGCGGGGGAGGCGAAGTGCAGAACGTAATCTACGGGCTCGCCGACAATCATGTACTCGGTGACATCGTGCTTGATGAACAAGAAGTCCCGGTTGGCAAAGCGGCTGACGTTGCGGATATCGCCAGTCAGCAGATTGTCCATGACGATTACCCTATAGCCATCATCGAGGAGGTGGCCCGCCAGGTGTGAGCCGATGAAGCCGGCGCCACCCGTAATCAATACTCTCTGCTTTTCGCTCATCAGTAGGCGTGCTCGTGGGCAATGCCGCTAGCCAGGGTCATCCAGAGAATCTTCGCATCCAGGGCGAGCGACCAGTTTTGGATATAGAAAAGATCGTATTCGATGCGTTTCTCGAGGGAGGTATTGCCGCGCCAGCCGTTCACCTGTGCCCATCCCGTGAGCCCGGCCCGCACCCTGTGTCGCATCATGTAGTGCGGTATGCGATCGCGGAATTCCTGCACGAAGTAGGGCCTCTCAGGCCGTGGCCCGACGAGGCTCATGTCGCCGCGCAAGATGTTCCAGAACTGTGGCAACTCGTCGAGGCTGTACTTGCGCAGGAACTTGCCGACTGGCGTGACGCGCGGGTCCTCGTCCTCAGTCCATACGGGACCGCTCTCGCGCTCAGCGTCTACCACCATGGAGCGGAACTTGAGCAACTCGAAGCTACGACCGTCCAAGCCCATCCGCTCCTGGCGATAGAAGATCGGTCCCTTCGACGTGAGGCGCACTGCGAGAGCCACTAGAGGAAAGAGCGGCGCGAACAGTCCCAGGCAGGCGGCGGCCGCGGCAATATCCATGGAGCGCTTGAGGAAGCTGCCGAGCCCACGCAGGGGTGTGCTCGACAGGTTGACGATAGGGACACCATCGAGATCCTCGACGGCGGCACGCAGGGTGATGTGCTGGAGTAGATCCGGCACCACCTTGACCTCCACCATCTCGTGACTGACGTCTCTGAGCAGGCGCAGAATCATCTCGTGTGCGGACAGCGGGAGGGCGATGTAGATCTGGTCTACAGAGCTCTCGCGCACGACGTCGCGGACCTCCCGGACATGCCCGACCACGGGAACGCCGCGATAGGGCCGGGCGTCAGGGCTCTCGCCGAGCAGGCCCACCATTCTGAAGCCGAACTCTTGATGAAGGAGGATCTTGTCTACGACCGTCCGGGCAAGCGGTCCGGCTCCGGCGATCAGGATGCGTTTGAGGTTGCGCCCCGATAGCCGTACCCGGTCGAGTATGGCGTGCAGGAGTCTCCGGCCGGCGATGACGAGTGTCAAATTGAGGGCGTAGAACATACCCAGCATGAGTCGCGAGAGGGCGAAGGTCGGCACGCTCAACTCTGTGCCGTCAATCGGGAGCGGCCGCGTCGGTCGATACATGAAGGCGGCGGCCGCGAACAATGCCATAGCCAGTGTCACCGCGATGGCGACCTGAATGTACTCCTCCGAGCGAGCTGCCGTACGTCGTAGCCGGTATAGTCCGAAGGCCACGAAAGTGAAATGCCAAAGCACCAGGATGAGGGGCAACGCCAGCAAGTAGGTGCTCAAGGTCGGGAGGTCGCCGGGCAGGTCCTTGGGCGGCGTGATCTGCAGGACGAAACGCAGCCAGTAGGCGAGCAGAAAGGCCACGATTGTCGCCAGCAGGTCGGAGCAGACAACGGCTATCGTCTGCATGACGCGAAATCGGCGAATCAAGTTACTTTCTTTCCCTGCCCGTTTCCGGGCGTGTGCGCCGCCAAGGCTACCGGCGCTCAGCCGTGGATCCTGAGCGCGCCGGCCACGAAGGTGAGAAAGCGGCGGGCAAAAACCTCGTGACCATACTCTAGAGCATGGATCCTGATTCTCATGGTATTGAAGGAGACGCCCTCCGCCCTGTCAATAGCCTCGATTACCGCATCGGGATCACAAGCATGGATGAGGGTGCCGGTTTCCCCCTCGATTATCGCCTCCGCGGCGCCGCCCTCGTCGAGCACAAGGGCCGGCCGGCCGCAGGCCATTGCCTCCAATGGCACGATCCCGGCGTCCTCGACGGCCGGCAGAATCAGGCCCCGACACCGTTGGTAGAGCTCTCGCAGCGTCGGCTCGTCCACCCACCCTCGCATTTCCACCGTGGGTCCGGCCAACCTGGCCAGCCGTTTGCTCTCGGGCCCCTGGCCGACCACGATCAGCGAGCGGCCGCTGCGGTTGAATGCTTCGATCGCCACCTCGATTCGCTTGTAGGGCGATAAGGCCGATACCACGAGGTAGAAATCCTCGGGCTCTGCCTCAGAGGGCACGAACCACTCCGTGTCTACAGGGGGAGGGATCACCGTTGCCGGGCGCCCGTAATAGCGCTCGATTCGACCCGCCACCCACGCTGAATTGGCGGCGTACGAATCTACCCGGGAGGCGGTGATATTGTCCCAACGGCGCAGCCACACCATCACGGCGCGGATCGCCAGGTGCTTTGCGAGGCCAACTCGCTGAGGTGCGAAATAGGCGTCGAACTGATCCCAGGCGTAGCGCATGGGAGTGTGGCAGTAGCATAGGTGGAGGGATTCCGGCGGTGTGATTACTGATTTCGCAGCACAGTGGCTACTGGAGATCACCAGGTCGAAACTGCTCAAGTCGAGTTGCTCGATAGCCCAGGGGAAGAGCGGCAGGTACCAGCGATAGGCCGTCGAGCTGGCCGGCAATCTCTGCACGAATGATGTGTGGATGTGACGTGCCTCGAGCTCGGGGCTTACCGATCCTTTGTCGTGAAGCAGGGTGAAGATCTCGGCTTGGGGGAAGTAACTCGCGAGGGCTGCCAGGACTCTCTCGCCGCCCCGCATGCCAGTGAGCCAGTCGTGCACCAAGGCTACTCGTAGGTCGCCGAGCTCCCGAGTTGCATCCCCTGCAGGAATCATCGGCGCGCGATCTCCGCGTAAACATCCAGTGTCCGCTGCGCTGCCTTCTCCCAGGTGAAGCCCCGAGCCTGCTCCCTCCCGCGCTCGCCGAATGCAACGCGCAGGATGTCGTCATCGAGGAGAATGCGGATAGCATCGGCGATGGCATCCACCTTGCGAGGGTTCACAAGCAGGCCGGCGTGTCCCACTACCTCGGGCAGAGATGTACATCGGCCGACGACTACGGGCGTGCCGCAGGCCATCGCCTCCAGGGGTGGCAGACCGAATCCCTCGTAGAGCGAAGGAAACACAAACACTTTTGCGAGTGTGTAAACGGCCCTGAGCTCCGGCTTGGATAGAAACCCGAGGAGTCGAACGCGATCCACCAGCCCCGACTGTGCGTGATCCGAAAGCAGTGCCCTGATAGCCGTTTGCTCACCTCCGACCAGCACCAAGTCGAGGTCGGCGTATTGTTCGGCCAGCAGGGCGAATGCGTCCAGCAAACGCTTCAGGTTCTTGTGTGGTTTGGCGTTCCCGACAAACAGCAGGAAGGGTCGCTCGAGTTTCTTCTCCTGCTTGACCCCCTCGATCTCCGCTGGGTCGACGCTCTCCAAATACTAGGAGTCACAACCGTATGGGATGACTTCGATCTTGGCAGGATCGGCGTCGACGAGCTCGACCAGGTCGGAACGCGTCGACTCCGAGCCCGTCAGGACCCGCTGGGAGGCACGGACCGCCCGCCTCAACATGGTCCGGGCGTAGTGGAGCGCGGCCTTGTTGGGCAAATGCCGGGGAAAGCGCAGATGAATACAGTCGTGTACCGAGACGACACCGGGGCAAGGCAGCATGACAGGGTAGACGTAGTGCGGGGAGTGAAATACGTCGGCTCCCAAACGTCGCGCTTGCCAGGAGACAGTGACGAGCTCGCCCACGCCGTACTTGCGCGAGGAGTTGCGAGCCCAGGAGACGTTGGGCCCCGCCATGGGCGTTCCAGATGCCTCCTCCGGGTCTCCCAGGTAGATGAATTCATCGGTGGGAGCCATGGTTGCTGTGAGCCGACCGAGACCCTGGATATAGGTGCCGATACCGTAGTCGCCCACCTTGCGAGCGTCGATGACAATGCGCATGGTCTGCTATCGGACCTGTCCCGCCTCCCTGAAGGTCCACCGTAGCATTGACCGTGCTACTTCGCGCCTATCGCCGCGCGACAGCAGGCTGCCAATGGCGAACCGCACAGTGAGGTAAAGACGTAGGCCGTGGGTGGCAAGTGCACCGTGGTGTTTCCTATAGAAGGCCATCTGGCTGCGGCGGTAGGCGAGCGCCACATGCAGCGGATCTTTGCGCCAGGAAACGCTGCGGTCATGCTCGACGGTCGCATCCGCGACGAAGCGGAGTCGCCAGCCAGAGAGCGTCAACCGCCTGCACAGGTCGACGTCCTCGGCGTAAAGAAAGAAGCGCTCATCGAAGACACCTACTTGATCGAGCGCCTCGCGGCGCAACAGTAGACATGCGGCTGAGAGCGAGCGCGTCCAGCGATCCTGGCGGTAGTAGCGCTCAATGATGCGGGCCAGCGGGCCACGCCCGTCTCGATACAAGCTCCCGATGAGCTTGAACGCGGCCTCGTTGAGCGGGCCCATGGTGCGGCCCATGGAGAGCTCGACCTGACCGGAGTTGCCGAGCAGTCGGGGTCCGGCGGCGGCGATCTGGGGGTTATGCATTGCCGACACGAGGATTTCCAGGCTGTCATCTCCCAGGCGTGCGTCGCTGTTGAGCAGCAGCACGAATGGGGCGTTCCCCAGAGCCAGACCGCGGTTCACGGCGGTGCCGAAGCCCAGGTTGGTTTCCATTTCGAGGAGGTCTGCGGAGGGGAGAAGGCCCCGCACGGCATCTGCGCTACCGTCGCTCGATCCGTTGTCGACCACGATGACACGAGTCTCCGGGCTGCTCGCGCGAGCCGACTCGCAGCAAGCCAGCAGGAGGTCACGCTCGTTGTAGCTGACGATCACGACATCGACGACGGG
>JAUWTE010000080.1 GCA_030609765.1 Acidobacteriota bacterium | reverse complement strand
GTAGCGTAAACGTGGATCAGGAAGCCGACACCCGTGACCACGAGAATCATCACCGCGGAGAGTGGATCGAGCAGGAAGCCGAGCTCGACGTTGAACATTGCCGAGTCGCCGGCCACCGAGTCGGGACCGAGCTTCACCAACCCACCCGGGATCCAGTCGAACAGAACGATTTCGTGATGGCGGAGATCCGGCGCTAGTTGAGCGAGCTCCCAAACAGCTCCCACTGCGATCAGCAACGAGATGAAAATGGCGCAGCAGGCGATTATGCCGATGAGGCGCTCGTTGAGGAAACGGCGGCCAAAGAGGCCGTTGATCAAGACCCCTACGAGTGGAACGAGCGGGATGAGCCAGAACAGGTCGAGCACGGTCCTATCTCACCATCAGCCTTTCAGTAGATGTATCTCGTCGATGTTGACGGTTCGGGAATTCCGGAACATTGAGATCACCAGGCCCAGACCGATCGCCACCTCGGCCGCTGCCACGGCGATAGTGAAAACCGTAAAGACCTGCCCGGTGAGATCGGGGCGAAATCTCGCGACGGCCACCAGATTGATGTTGGCCGCATTGAACATGAGCTCGAGGCACATCAACACCATGATGATGTTGCGCCGGGTCAGAACGCCGATGGCACCAATACCGAAGAGCAGCGCCGACAGCAGCAAGCAGTGATTCAGTCCCAGAGTTCCCACGTCAGACTCGCTTCTTGGCCAGGTAAATGGCACCGATCATGGCCACCAAGAGCAACATCGAGGCGACCTCGAAGGGCAGGAGGAAGTCGGTATACAGAGCCATCCCCAGAGTCTCTACATTGCCGCCCAAGCCTCGAAGGATGGCCTCGGACTGCTCCGGAGCGGCGGGCACATCCTGTGCGCCGACCCATACCATGAATCCAATCTCAGTCACCAGAAGAAGGGCCAGCAGAAGTGCCGGTAGCCACTGCCGGTGCAGCCATTCCACCTGGTAGATGTCGCCCAGGTTGACCAGCATGATCACGAACAAGAACAGCACGACGATTCCGCCGGTGTACACGAGAATCTGCACCGCAGCCAGGAACTCGGCTTCGAGCAAGATATAGAGGCTGGCGACGCCGATGAATGTGATGACCATCCAGACCACGGCGTGGACCATATTCCGGCGCGTGACCATCATCACCGCGCTGCCGAGAATGACGGCTGCGAAGATGTAGAAGAAGAGTAGCTCCACGGCTTATCGCTCGTAGTGGACGATGGCGTGGCCCTTATGCAGGACCTCGAGATCGTGGACCAGGTCGGCGCGACTGTAGGTCGCGCCCGCGAATTCAATGCTGTGGTAAATGGCGTCTACCGGACAGACCTCTTCGCAGAGGCCACAGAACATGCAGCGAGCGTGGTCGATGTAGAAGAAGGCCGCGTATTTGGAGCCCTTGGAGAGACCCTTTTCGCCCTCGAGGTAGATGCAGTTGTCCGGGCACGCCTTCTGGCACAGGAAGCAAGCGATGCACTTGTCATCGTCGACCCGAAGGATGCCGCGGAAGTTCGGATGAACCGCGGCCCTCTCCTTGGGGTATTGGACAGTGACGTTCGGCTTGAACGTGTACTTGAGCGTTGTCCACAGCCCGATCAGCAGGTCGATTAGGAAGACCCGAAACAGCAGGCTTCGTTCAGGTGCGGGCATCTACACTTACCTTAACCAGCGGCTGCTTGTACCAGCAGGATGATGATTCCAGTGAAGAACAAGTTCGCAATCGAGATTGGGATCAGGACCTTCCACCCTATCGTCATGAGCTGGTCATAGCGGTAGCGCGGGTAGGTGCCACGGATCCACATGAAAAAGTACATGAACATGAATCCCTTGAGGACGAACCACAGGGGACCCGGGATGACATCGAGAAACGCGGTGAGCTCCGAGTTCGGGAACGGCCGCAGCCAACCGCCGAGATAGAGCGTCACGGCAAGGCAGCTCATGACGATCATGGCGGCGTATTCGCCGAGCATGTAGAAAGCCCAGCGCATACCCGAGAACTCGGTGAAATATCCGGAAACCAGCTCGGTCTCGGCCTCGGGCAGGTCGAAGGGCAATCGATTGGTTTCGGCCACCATGCAGATGACGAAGATGACGAAGCCGACCGGCTGGAGAATGAAAAACCAAGCACCGAGCTCGCGCTGGGCCTCGACGATTCCCACCGTCGACATGGTTCCCGCGATCATCAGGGTGGCCACCACGGTGAACGCCAGGGCGACCTCGTAGGAGACCATCTGGGCAGCCCCGCGCAGGGCGCCGATCAGTGGGTACTTCGAGTTGCTCGACCAGCCGCCGAGGACGACCGCATAAACTGACAAGCTCGAGAGAGCCAGCATCGCCAGGATGCCGATGTTGACGTCGGCGATGACGTACGGAACTTCGTAGCCGAACATCGTCGTGCCCTCGCCGAATGGCACCATGGTCAGCGCCGAGAAGGCGGCGAGCATCAGAATGGCGGGGGCCATGACGAAGATCAGGCTATCGGCGACGGAAGGCCGGAGATCCTCCTTCATCAGGAGCTTGAGGCCGTCAGCGATGGGCTGGAAGAGGCCCCAGGGTCCCACCCTCATCGGACCGAGGCGGCTATGGATGAAGGCGAGGATCTTGCGCTCGGCGTAGACACCGTAGGCGACCACCGTCAAAACTACGATCATCACCACCAAGATCTGGATGATCGGGATGACGCCATACTGAATGAGAAGCTCGGTGCTCATCGGTCCACGTCTCCGAGAACGATGTCGAGGGTGCCGATAATGGTGACTACGTCGGCAACGAGGCGACCTATGCTCATGGGAGTCAGCGACTGCAGGTTCACGAACGAAGGTGCGCGAATCTTGCATTTATACGGCACGCCGGTTCCGCTCGAGACAATGTAATAACCGAGCTCGCCCCGCGGGCTCTCGACCACGTGGTAGACCTCACGGCCCGCCTCGATCTTGTGGGTTTTGGGCACCTTGCCCTGGATGGGACCCTCCGGCAGTGCATCGAGGCACTGCTCGACGATGAGTACGGCCTGGCGCATCTCCACGAGACGCACGAGGTAGCGGGCGTAGCTGTCACATTCCTCTTCGACCGCGATGTCGAAATCCACCTTGTCATAGGCGGCATATGGCATTTCCTTGCGAATGTCGTAGGGGACGCCTGAGCCACGCAACATGGGACCCGACAGGCCGAGGTCGATGGCGTCCTGGCCGCTGATCACGCCGACGCCGACCGTGCGAGCCAGCCAAATACGATTCCTGCTCAGCAGGGCCTCGTACTCGTCGATCCGGTCCGGAAAGGTCTTGCAGAAAGCGAGAACGGCGTCGATCCATCCGTCCGGCAGCTCGCGGCGCAGGCCACCCGGTCGGAAGGCCGACGTCGTCAGCCGGTCGCCGAGGGCAGACTCGAAGAAATCGAGGACCACCTCGCGCTCACGCATGGTCCACAAGACCATTGTCTGAGCGCCGATGTCCATAGCGTGGGTGCCGAGCCAGAGCAGGTGGCTGGCGATGCGGGTGAGCTCGGCGATGGCGGTACGAACATACTGCGCCCGCTCGGGGACCTCCCAGCCGGCCAGCTTCTCGACCGCCTCGACGTAACCGAGGTTCATGTAGGGGGCGGCCAGGTAGTCGGTGCGGTCGGTGAACGGAACGTTCTGGTAGTAGTTGCGGGTCTCCATGAGCTTTTCGGTGCCGCGATGCAGGTAGCCCATTACCGGCTTGCAGTCGACGACGGTCTCGCCATCCAGATAGAGGATCAGGCGGAGCACGCCGTGGGTAGACGGGTGCTGCGGCCCCATGTTCAGCTCCATCTCTCGGATGTCGAGCATACTTACTCCTCAGAGGGCTCGTCGGCCCCGTCAGCCCCTTCACCAGGGGATTCGGGCTTCGGAGTCCACAGGGGGCCGATGATGCCAGGGCCCGCCATCTGACGCTCCTGGTCGGTCATCTCGTAGTCGCCGCGAATGCGATCGAAGCGTCCGCCGCGAAATGCTGCCTGCTGCCGCGTCAACAACTCGAGGTTGGGACCCTCGAGCGGGTAATCCTTGCGCAACGGGTGGCCTTCCCAGTCCTCTGGCAAGAAGATGCGTTCCAGGTTGGGGTGGCCGAGAAACTCGATGCCGTAAAGGTCATAGGCCTCGCGCTCGTGCCAGTCGGCCGTTTTCCAAACCTCAACGACGGAGGGAACGCCCTCGCCGTCCTCGCAGCCGACCTTGACCGTGAGGCAGCGGTTCTTCTCCAGAGAGCGCAGGTGGTAGACGACATCGAATCGAGGCTTGCGCTCCGTCCAGTCGATAGCAGTCAAGCAGGAAAGGAATTCGAAGCGGTTACCGTCGTCATCGCGCAGCCACTGCATGACCTCGATGAGGCGATCGGCGTTGACCCGCAGGATGGGATCGCCGACGGTGTCGCCGCCGTCATCGCTGACGTCATCCGAGAACTGCTTCATTGCAGCCGTGACCAGAGGATGGGGTGGGGGTGGGGGCTCCTCTTCGGCTTTCTCCTCCTTGGCCGCAGGCGCGGCGGGCGCGGCTTCTGGAGCAGCAGCGGGCGCGGCAGCAGGGGTCTCGGGCTTTTCTGCGGCGGGCGCGGGTGGCGGTGTTACGGGCTCCGCCGGCGCAGGCACGGCAGCCGGCGCCTCGGGCTCGGCGGGAGGTGTCTCTGCAACCGGCGCCTCGGGCTTGGCGGCCTCGCCGGTGCCTTGCTCCGGCTCCGGGGCGGCGCCCACCTGCGCTTCGTTGATCTCGTTTTCCGGCTTTTCGTCGGTCATTGCCACGTCTGTCGAGGTCCACTTCGGCCAACCGTCGCGCCCGAAGCGGGAACCTACTTTCTCAGGACCTTCATCTCCTGAATCTTGTCTTGCAGTCTCATCAGACCGTAAAAGAGCGCTTCCGGCCGAGGTGGGCAGCCCGGCACCGCGACGTCAACTGGCACGATTCGCTCGACACCCTGCAGCACCGCGTACGTAGGGTATGGACCACCGCACGTGGAGCAGGAGCCCATCGAAATGACCCACTTGGGCTCGGGCATCTGGTCATAGAGGCGCTTGACGATCGGCGCCATCTTCAAAGTCACCGTGCCCGAGACGATCATGAGGTCCGCCTGGCGCGGCGTGGCGCGGAAAACCTCCATGCCGAATCGCGCAATATCGAACCGGGGACCCCCTGCGGCGATCATCTCGATGGCGCAACAGGCGAGACCGAAGGTCATCGGCCAAATTGACGACTTCCGCGTCCAGTTGAGGAAGCCATCCACCGTGGTCGTCAGGATATTGTCTTCGAACTTATGCTCGATCAGACCCATTCGAGAGCTCCGCGCTGCCAAGCGTAGAAATAGCCGAATAGGAGGATGGCGACGAAGATGAACATCTCGATGAGGCCAAATAGCGCCAACTGTTGAAACTGCACGGCCCACGGGAACAAAAAGATGGTCTCGACATCGAAAACGAGGAACAGCATCGCGACGATGTAGAAACGAACCGAGAAAGGTTGGCGAGCGTCACGCCGAGGTTCGATGCCGCATTCGTAGACCTCGAGCTTGCCGCGGCTCTGAACCGGCGTTGGTCTCAGGAATCGGCCGGCGATCATGGCCCCGGAGACCATGCCGACCGCCGCTAAGGCGAAAAATACGATGGGGAGGTAAGCAGCCATGTTCCCTAACTACGCTCAGTGAACCACTAGCAAAGGAATGGGAAGTGCGGTGCCCCAGGCCAAGGCAACTTCTACCATAGGACCCCCGAACTGTCAATCAAGTAGCGTCCGGATGATGCTTGTATCTTATTGATATAAAAGCACTTGTTAGTGTCGAGCTGAAATGGTGGTCGGCACTGCGGTGAAAGCATCCGCGCCCTCAACTTCTCAGCGTCCAGACGAGAGGCAACCACAGCTCGCGAGCCAGTGGCAGGCGGCGGCCGCTCAACAGAATGTCGACCTTGTCGACACCGATTGTGGTTTCGAGCAAATGGTACAGTTGATGCAACTGCTCGACCTGCCGCAGCGTGAACGTGGTGCGATGTCGGGCAGTCTCTCCTGGCACAACCGCATCCACGACCGTGTGGTCTGCGGCGGCAGCTTCCAGGTCAGAAGCCTCGATGCGAGCCGGCTGCTCGAGCTCAGGGTAAACGAGAGTCACGGTCAGAGGGCCGGCAGTATGCTCGGGGTAAAGAAGTGCGGCCATCTCTGGCGTCAGGCTTGCCAGGAGTGCAGCATCTTCCTTGGAGAGCGACAATATGGGCGTCGATCTTCCCCCGGCCGGGGTTGCGGGCGTGTGCCCGTGACCAGGGGAGATGGATCCAGGAAATTTATTCTTCGAATCGGAGTCGGGCCCCATGGCGGCGCAGCGTAACAAGGCATCGGCGGGACAGCAAGAGAGTATTCTGCGGCAGCTACCGGCAGTCGACCGTGTTCTGGAGAATGGCCAGATCCTCGACTGGGCAACGGAACAGGGCTTCGGCCGGAGCTTCCTGCGCCGGGCGGCGAATCGCTTCCTCGATGACCTGCGCAGCGGCATCAGAGCCGGCCGCATCGATGCCGCCGAGCTCGAGAAGCGTCTTACCGATTTGCACGAGGGTGTCGCTGGTGCCGCCGAATCCCTGCTGCAACTCAATTTGCGTGCGGTCATCAATGCCACGGGCGTGGTCGTCCACACCAATCTGGGCCGCTCACCATGGAGTGCTGCGGCAGCAGATAGGGTGGCTACCCTCAGCCGTCGCTATCTGAACCTGGAGTTCGACATCGATGCCGGCAAGCGGGGCGGCCGCGACGCGCCGGTGGAGCGGCTCTTCCAGCAGATATTGCCCGACACCGGAGTGGCGGTGGTCAACAACAATGCCGCCGCGGTACTTCTCGTCCTCAACACATTGGCCGATGGCAAGGAAGTCGTCGTCTCACGTGGCCAACTCGTGGAGATCGGTGGCTCTTTTCGGATTCCTGAAGTCATGGCCAAGAGCGGATCCATCCTCCGTGAGGTTGGCGCCACGAATCGCACTCATCGATCCGACTACGAGGCGGCGATCAATAAGAACACCGGGCTTCTGCTGGCCGTGCATCCGAGCAACTACCGGGTTGTCGGGTTCACCGAGGGCGTATCCCTGGCGGAGCTCGTAGAGCTGGGCCGGACTCACGGAGTGCCGGTGGCCGAGGACATGGGCAGCGGCTACCTCCTTGACCTAGGTCCGTACGGGATTCCTCGCGAGCCCGCGGTGGGCGAACGGTTGGCGTCGGGTGTCGATCTGGTCACCTTCTCAGGAGACAAGTTGTTGGGCGGCCCGCAAGTCGGGTTCGTCGCCGGTAAGCCTGACTTCGTTCAGCGTGCTCGGACCAACCCGCTGTTTCGCGCCCTGCGCCTGGACAAGGCGATTTTCCTGGCCATCGAGGCCACTCTTGCCGCCTACGTCGCTGGTCAGCTCGACGAGATTCCCACCGTGGCCATGCTCAAGGCGCCGCGTGATGTTTTGCGGCGCCGTGCCGAGGCTCTCGCTAAGCGACTGCGCGCTGAGGTGCCCGACGGACAGGTTACGATCGAGGTCGTCGAGGTGTCCTCTCGCGTCGGCGGCGGGGCTGCACCCGAAACCGACCTCCCGTCCTTTGCCGTATCGCTGGAATCGGAGCGTGGACCGGACCGGCTGGCCACGGCACTGCGGCAGGCCGAGCCGCCGGTCATCGCTCGCATCCTCGATGATCGTCTCGTCATGGACGTGCGCACGGTTCAGCGCGATGAAGAGGACGACCTGGTCGCCGCAGTCGCTTCCGTCCTCGCATCAGCCTCCGACCTACGCTGTATCGGAGAATAGCTGCAGCCGGTACAGGAACCTGAGGAGTTGAATCATGAGGTTTACTGGGATTGCCGTAACGCTCGCGCTCGTAGCGCTCGTGGCTGTTGCCCCACTGGGCCGTTTTGTTGGGGCACAGGACACCTCAGAGCAGGAGATGCTCGACCAGCGGGTCCGCGATTTTCTGGCCAAGGCGCGGTGGCGCGCCCGCACCTTGAACGTCTCCGAGGCCGATGGGCAGAAGCTTCACGATCTGATCGTGGAGAACGGGTACACGCGCGCCGTTGAAGTGGGTACCTCGACAGGTCACTCCACGATTTGGATTGCCTGGGCGCTGAGCAAGACGGGCGGCAAGTTGATCACCATAGAGATCCACGAGCGTCGCCACAAGAATGCACTGGCGAATCTCGAAAAGGCCGGGCTGAGCTCTTTCGTCGACGCGCGCCTAGCGGATGCGCACGAGCTCGTGCCTGAGCTGGAGGGGCCCTTCGACTTCGCGTTCATTGACGCCGACAAGGATTGGTACGTGCGGTACTTCAATTGGCTTCTGCCCGAGCTCGAGGTCGGTGGTTGCTTCACCGCACACAATGTCAGCGAGTCGGGCGAAGGCTCTCCAGGCGAAAACGCTCCACCTGGAAAGATGGAAGAAGGCACAGTGGAGTTCGTGCAGGAGATCCTCGCGACCCCAGGCCTGGACACCGAGTTCTTCACCGGCGGGGGTGGCCTGTCCATCAGTTACAAGAGGTAGGCGAGCGAGATCGGGCGTAATCCGTGCCTCCCGGGAGCACCCCACGAGCTGTCCGCCTATGCGATCTCCCCGAGCCGAGCTAGAGGTTGACCACCTCGAACTGCTCCTGGTGAAAGTGGCCATCGCCAACCAAGCTGAGCGGCCCTTCGATCTCGGCCTTCATCTGGTTGAAGATCGTCTGCTCGTCGCCCCGGAGCGCCTGAGTGATCACCGGGTTGGCGCGTATCACCACCTCGCGGCCGTTGAGCTCGTTGCGGAGGCGCTTCACCTCTCGCAGGATCTCGTAACAGACCGTGTCGACCGCCTTCACTCGACCACGCCCAGAGCAGTAAGGACAGTCCTGCAGCATTGTGCGCTCCAGGCTCTGCTTGACCCGCTGCCGAGTGAGCTGGACGAGGCCGAATTCGGAGATCTGTAGAACCTGCGTCTTGGCGCGATCCTTCTTGAGCTCTTCGAGGAGGGCCGAGATCAGCTTCTGCTCGCTCGCCTTCTCCTCCATGTCGATGAAGTCGATGACGATGATGCCGCCGAGGTCGCGGAGACGGAGCTGCCTCGCGATCTCCTTCACAGACTCGAGGTTGGTCTTGAGGACCGTGTCCTCCAAGCGGCGCTTGCCGACGTACTTGCCGGTGTTGATGTCGATCGCAACCAAGGCCTCCGTCTGGTTGATCACCAGGTAGCCGCCGGATTTCAACCAGACCTTTGCCTCCAGCGCCCGGTCGAGCTGCTGCTGGACCTTGAAATGGTCAAAGATCGGCACGGAGCCCTGGTACAACTCGATGCGATCGGCCACTTCGGGTTGGAGTTGCTCGACGAAACGCTTTGCTCGTTCGTACTCGGCCTTGTCATCGACGACGACACGATTGAAGTCGGCGCTGAAAACATCGCGAAGCAGGCGCAGCAGCACCGACAAGTCGCGATGGATGAGGGTCGGCGGATTCGCATTCTCCGAGCGCCGCTTGATCTCCTCCCAGGCCTCCTTCAGGAACATCATGTCGTCCTGAAGATCCTCTTTGCTCTGCCCCACGCCTGCGGTCCGCACGATGAAGCCGCCCGAGTTCTTGGAACGACCGCCGTGAATGATCTTGCGCAAGCGAGTGCGCTCGGCGCGGTCGGCGATCTTTCGCGACACGCCGACGTGATCGACGGTAGGCATGTACACGACGTAGCGACCGGGAAGAGAGATATGGGTGGTGATTCTGGCCCCTTTTGTGCCTAGCGGGGCTTTTGAGATCTGAACGAGGATCTCGTCGCCCTTCGACAGCAGTTGGTCGATGCGCTGCGATTCACGCGCTCGCCGGCTGCGACGTCTGCCGGGCTT
>JAUWTE010000103.1 GCA_030609765.1 Acidobacteriota bacterium | reverse complement strand
GTGCTGGATAGAGACTCGCTGCTCTATCAACTCAGGTTGTATGACCTGGACGATCGTAAGACCCTCACTGAGCACAATTTCAATGCTCTGCTGAGTGCGAGCTACGAGAAAAGCATCGTGCGGGCGGTCGTTCAAACGAACACCGATGTTTCGAAATCCCTCGAAGGCTGGTCTCACAGGACGACGCTGTTCCAAGCCCTCGTGTCTGTCCAACCATCGCTGTCCTTCAATTTGAATCTTGGCAAACAGCGCTTGAAGTGGGGCAAGGGATACGCATGGAACCCGGCTGCGTTCATGGATCGGCCGAAGAATCCTAATGATCCGGAGCTGGCGCTGGAAGGATTCACGATGGTGTCGATGAACTACACCAAGAGCTTTGCGGGGAATCTGAGAACGGTAACGGTGACGCCAGTCGTTCTTCCTGTATATGACAATCTGAACAGCAGCTTTGGAAAACCGGACAACTGGAATCTCGGGGGCAAACTCTATCTGCTCTTTTATGATACCGACATCGATGTCATGTTTGCCGCAGGTGGGAGCGGTCCGAATCGATTTGGGTTCGATGTATCTCGCAACCTTGCCTCTAATCTCGAGGTACATGGTGAATTCGCGCATATCCCAGACTTCAGCAGGATCACGATCGACCAAAATGGAGAGCTTGGGCAGGTTACATATCCTGCGACCAATTACCTTGTGGGTATGCGATATCTAACCAGCTTCAACCTGACCAGTATCGTGGAGTACTTCCATAACGGCGGCGGTTACAGATCGGACGAGATGGGAGACTACTATAGCCATATCGGTCAAGCCTACGAATTATACCTGGCAACCGGGGACGACAGTCAGCTCAGGTACTTGGCTCGTGCGGCGAGCCCCAGCTACAGCACCTTCGCGCCCATGCGAGATTATCTATATGTCCGGATAACACAGAAGGAGCCGTGGAACATCTTGTATTTCATCCCGGCTTTTACCAGCATCGTCAACCTGAATGACAGCAGCTACTCGTTAAATCCGGAAGTTCTCTATAGTCCAATCACCAACTTGGAGCTGCGAGGGAAGGTATCTGTATTGATTGGGAAAGCGGGAAGTGAATTCGGGGAAAAACAGAATGACGTGCGACTGGAATTCCGGGGCCGCTATTACTTCTGATTCGCTAGCCGGAGGATAGTGAGAGGGACGATGTCGAGCTGCGGATCAGACGGTCGTTGGTTCGAAAGAAGTGCCGCCGGAGCGAAGGTAGTGGGCGAGCTCGTCGGGCAGGTCGCTGGCGAAGATCGCCTGGATCGTACGATCGATGTCGTACTCGACACGGACGTGCTCGATCTCCGGCTCGGCCCCTGAGGGGTCGAACAGGGTGTACCCAGCGTGCCAGTTACCATCCTTCGGCCTGCCTACCGAGCCGGTGTTGAGAAAGGTGATTCCCTCCACCCGCCGATGCCACGGCCGGTGCGTGTGGCCGAAAGCGATTGCATCTCCCTCGCTGGCGCCGGCGATGCCCGCCATGTTGAGACAGAAGGCATCGTCTCTATCCTCGGTCCAATAGAGCGTATTCACGGTGGGCGCGCCGTGCACGAGGATGAGTCGCGATCCCGACCGGTGCCCTCCGGTCGGGCGCAAATCGAGGCGGAAGGGCAAGGCACCCAGCAGGGCTTTGGCCGCGCTCGATACGTTGCCGCGCGTCCACTCGTAACTGAGGTGCGAGAGCTCTTCTTGGCGTGGGTCCTCGTAGCGGCAGCCGCAGTGCTTGTAGTCGGTGGCCACGGTGGAGTCGTAGTTGCCGTCCACGCCGGTGATTCCTCGTTCCCGGAGTAACGTTACGGTCTCGTTGGGCCAGGGCGCGTAGCCCACCCGGTCGCCCAGGTGGAATACGGCATCGACATCATCCCGGGCGTCGATATCGGCCAATACCGCCTCGAGCGCGGGCAGATTGGCGTGCACGTCTGAAATCAGGGCATATATCATCCCAACAACCCTACCAGCGCACGTAGCCGCTGCGTGCTCGGACCTCTTGGAACGGGACGTCGACCCTGACCCTGATCCTTCGCCACATTCCTTGCGGCGGTGGGCTCATCGGCGTGTAGTGCAGAAGGTACTGGTTGTTGACGTACCGGCAGATGTCGGAGATCGCCAGGCCAACCCACACCTCGATTCCGCCGTATCGGTCTTCAACGCCAGTCCGCCGGGCTATGAGTCCCCCGCTGAGGCGCACGAGCTCCTGAACTGAGGCTGCGGGCCCCTTCGACATCTGGATTGCATGAATGGTGACGCCGAGCCTCTGTGCGGCCCTCATCAGATCAGCGGCAGCCACGTGGCTGCCGCTGTCGTCTCCCGTGGTGAACACGATGAGCGCACGTTTGTCGTAGCTGGAATGATCGAGCTCCGATAGGGCGAGCGCGACCGCGTCGTACAAGGCCCGGTCTTTTGTTTCGCCGGGCGAGTATCGGTTCAAGGCTGTACGGATGGGGGCACGCTCTATCGACAAGGGAGACAGGAGCTCGGCCTTCATGCTCGCGCCGATCAGGAAGAGCTCGTCGGCCTGCTCGAGCTCGGCGGCGATCTGCTCTGCAGCCCCACGTACCACGTCAGCGAACGGGGCCATTTCGGCGCTGGCATCCAAGACGATGCCGACGCTGGTGGGCTCGTTGTCCGAGACGAAGTGCTCGATGGGTTGTAATGAGGGGCCGTCCTGAACCAGGAAATTGCGACTGTTGAGCCCGGTGATGAACGCACCCTCGAGGTCGGTCACGACCACGGGCACGCGGACCATCTCGATGCTAGCCGAGTAGACGACCGGGTTCTGCAGACCGATTACATCTCCCGTTGTGGTGGGGCCCTGCGTCGCGGAGCTTTGTTGGGACGCGACTTCCCCAATGGCCTTTTCTGGTGCTCGATCCTGCGGCGACGCGCCTACGGCAGCCGCGTGCGCCACCAGTGCCGCGCAAAGGAGAAAAAGGGTCGGATTGGACAATTCGGATCTCATCGTCGTGGCACGCTGACCATGTGGCGGGATCCTCAAACCAAGTGAACGCACAGGTTAGTCGAGCTGCAGGAGAGTAACGGAGGCAACTCGTCTCTCGTTGTTACCCACCTGACAGACGGTTACAGTACGGGCGCCTCGGACGATCAGACGAAGCCCGGAAGGCAGGAGCCCTAACGCCTCTGAGGCCTGAACCAGCCAGAGAGAGACATCAGCTATGACCCGGAAGATGAAGGCGAGTATTCTGCACTCCGTGACGGCTTTGCTCGTGGGGAGCGCAATCGTGATTATCGGCACCCTGTCGGTTTCGGCTGCGAGCTCCGGTGCGACCGGCGCAGCAGGGATCCAGCCGGCATCCGAGCAAAGCTCTGGAGACAAGCCGGCCGCCTGGTCACGCTTCCGAGGGCCCAACGGTTCGGGCCTCGCGCAGACCAGTGCCCTGCCCGTCGAGATGGGCCCGGACCAGAACGTCATCTGGAAAACGGAGCTGCCACCCGGCCACTCTTCTCCCATTCTCAGCACCGACCACATCTTTCTGACCGCTTTCGCGGGAGACCTCCTTTTCACCTACTGCCTGAACCGGGAGACGGGTGAAGTGCTGTGGCGGCGCGAGGCGCCGAAGAGTCGAACCGAGAGAATCGACCCGCGCAACAGCCCTGCCTCGCCGAGCCCGGTGACCGACGGCGAGAACGTGTACGTCTTCTTCGCCGACTTCGGCATCCTCTCCTACGACCTCGAGGGCAACGAGCGCTGGCGCCACGAGCTCGGCCCGTTCAACAACCTCTACGGCATGGGTGCCTCGCCGATCCTGGTCGACGACAAGGTGGTCCTTGTCTGTGATCAGGGCACGGACTCCTATGTGGTGGCGTTGGCGAAGAAAGACGGCGTCGTCGTGTGGAAGACAGATCGGCCCGAGGCTTCGAGCGGTCACTCGACGCCGATTCTTTGGCAGCAAGAGGGAGAGCCGGCCCAGCTCCTGGTTCCCGGGTCCTTCTTTCTGACGGCGTACACCGTCGACACGGGCGAGAAGATCTGGTGGGTCAGCGGGCTCTCGTTCGAGATGAAATCGACGCCGGTGATCCACAATGGCGTCATCTTCGTGAACGGCTACGGGTCCCCGATCAACCAGCCCGGGAACCATGTCGAGATGCCGCCGTTCGAAGAGGCCCTGACCGAATATGACGGCGATGGTGACGGGTACTTGTCCCGGGCCGAGGTCGCCGGCACACAAGCCGCGAGTTGGTACGACTTCGTGGACCGGCACCAGGATGGTCAGATGGACCTGGCCGATTGGAACTACCTTCTCGCAGCGCTCGCCTCGACCAACGGGATGCTGGCGGTTCGGCTCGGCGGCAGCGGTGACATGACCGACGAGAGTGTCATCTGGTCCTACCACCGTGCGGTGCCGCAGCTTCCCTCGCCTCTGGTCTACGAGGATGTTCTGTATATGGTGAACGACGGCGGCATCGTAACGTCCTTCGACGCGGCGACCGGCGAAGTCCTCGACCAGGGACGGCTGCAAGGTGCCGTGGACAGCTACTACGCGTCGCCCGTAGCCGCCGACGGCAAGATCTACTTCCTCAGTGAGCTCGGCCTGCAGGCTGTTATCGAGCCTGGCGGGGCCCTGGAAGTCGCCACCGTGAACGATTTCGATGATCTGTCGTACGCCACACCTGCCATCGCCGACGGCAGGATCTACCTGCGCACTCGTGGCGCCCTCTACTGCCTGGGCCTCGAGTAGCGTCCACCTCAACGCAGTCATCGCGAGTCATTGTGCCCGCGCAGCCGCGACCCGTTGTAGTTGCCGCCGTTGTCGTTTCGTGCCGACTCGAGCAGGCGCAGGCCTTCCGAGGCCGGAACTCCGATGTTGGAGCCGCCGAACTCCGGCACCATGGCGGCATTGATTGCGACGACCCTGCCCTGCAAATCGAGTACTGGGCCTCCGCTGCCTCCGTGGGTCGTCTCTGCGTCATAGACGACCGCACCCGAGGTGATCTGGCCAACGATTCCCTGCGTGGCCAGTGGGGCAATGTAGCCGGCCGCGGACAGGCCTTCGGCAACATCCCAGAAGGAGACAGCGCCGCCGTCGATGAGCTCCTGAACGAAGGAAGCCTCGGCCCGGGCCATGAGGGCGCGGATGCCGGCTGGATATCCCAGAACGATCACCTCCTCGCCGGCACGTGGCGAAGAATCGACGAGAGACAAGGGGCGGACGCGGGTGGTTGGTAATTGGCACCTCAACAGTGCCACGTCGGCTCGATCGCTTGGCTCGACGAGCTCGACCTCAAACGGTTCCTCGACCCCGGGGAGATAGCCAACGAAGCGCCGCATCACCGGCCTAAAACCTCTAGCAAGGATGCGCTGTGCTTCATCGTCGAACCGCCAGGGCGCGGCAACATGAAGGTTGGTCAGTACATGGCCCTCGTTGCTGACCACGAAGCCGCTGCCCGTATACAGGATCTCGACCTCCGGGCCGTCACCGGAGACGGTGATCATTGCGCCGCCGCCGGGAATCCGGACCGGCTCGCCCCCGGGACCGAGAGCCAACCGCAACGGCTTGCCGCTCTGCGGATCGACGAAGCCATAGGCGCCCTGCAAGAACACGACCGACTCGGCGGCCGTTGAGATCACGCGCTCCGTCGCCCCGGCGCGGGCCTCGAGCGCCTCGAGCCGAGCCAGTGAGCCTCCAATGAGTCTTTCCACCTCAGCACGGGCGGCTTCGAAGTCCTCCAGCCCGAAGGCGCGTTGCTCGCCTGCGTCCAGTAGCTGTACCAACTCCTCGACCCTGGCGGTTTCGCTCACGAGTCGACGCTCGAGATTGAAGCTGCGGGTGAAGAGTGTCGCGGTGGAGATGACCAGCAACAGGACGACCATCGCCATCGTCGCTCGAATCAGTGGCGTGGTCTGTGTGGTGAGCTCGTAAGGTAATCCGGCTAGAAGAACCCTTGCTCGATCGAGCGGGCCGTTGCTGCCGTAGCGCGCACAGTCGAGGCAGTCCGAGAATGCTTCGGCCAATGTCTTGTAGGGTCCTCGATCCGGCGGATAGAGCCTGAATCGAAAGACAGCGCCTGACTTCCCGATCTCGATGACGTCCCCCGAGGCGAGGACCAAGCCGTCGACCTGTTCGCCATTGACCCAAATCTCCACGCCGGGTTGGGCGAGTAGCTCGAAGGAGGCGCCGCGCCGCTCGAGAGTGGCGAGCAAGGAAGTCGCGTCCGCCGCCCCCGTTGCCCCCGCCACGACGCTCACCTGACGATCCGCTGTAGCCAAAACCGAGAGGCGGTCCCCGAGAAGCAGTTGGGTAGTACCACGCTGTCGACCGGAAAGATAAACCAGGGCTGGATAGGGTGCTTGGCTGGTGTTTCTGCCTTCTGTCCGTGGTTGGTTGTCCATGTGCTTAGGCTCGCGGTTGACAGGATCTTGTTTCAATGTCGAGTGGGTCTCATTGGCCTGTTTGCCGGTAGTTCACCGCAAGTCACCGAGTATCACTGCCTGCACGTGAGCCCGAACACAGAAGAGGGCGCGGTAGGCCTGCATGATGTGAGAAGGGCTCTCGCCATGAGGAGGGGCCTCGGACGCCCGGAAACTCCAGTCCAGTTGCGGTACGCTGGCGAGTTAGCGGACAGGTATCTGAGTCAGGAGGGCGTCCAGCACCGAGGCTGGGCATCGATTTCCAACAGGAGAGTCTCATGCAATTGAAGCGTCACGTTTCATCATTAGGGAACCCCGCGCGGCTCACCGGATCTCTTGGTGTGGGTGGGCTCTTGGTCTCGTGCCTTGTTCTCACTTTGGGCCTGGTCGCCTGCGCGCAGCCGGCCGAGGAGCCGGCCACGACGGAAACGGAGGCTCAGCCCGCCGCATCGCCGGTTCCGATGACAGTCGCTGACCTCGGTGCTCCCGTCATGGAATCAGCGTATGGCAAGCCATTCGTCTCGCGGGAGGCCGATGAAGAGGCCCTGGCGGCGATCGAAGAGGCAGACGCGGCGCTGGCCGCGGATCCCGAGAAAATCGATCTCGTGGTGGCATCCGCGCAGGCGCGAGCCGGCCTCTGGCAGTACAACGAAGCCATCGAGATCTTCACTCGCGGCATGGAAATCGATCCCGACGACTGGCGCCTCTACCGGCATCGTGGCCACCGCTTCGTCTCGACACGGCGCTACGACTGGGCCACCGATGACCTGGAGCGCGCCGTGGAGCTCGACCCGTACGGCTTCAACTCCTCCTACCACCTGGGCCTGGCTTACTTCCTCAATGGCGAGTTCGGAAACGCTGCCGATGAGTACGCGCGTTGCCTGGCGCTGGCAACTGACGAAGAGGCGATTGCCGTGGTTGCGGCCGGCGGGAACCCCGGGGATCCACGCACGTGCATGGAGATCGCCGAAGACGACGAGAGCCGCGTAGCCGTAACCGAATGGCTGTACCGGGCGCTGCGCCGTGCCGGCCGCGACGATGAAGCTGCCGCTCTGCTGGACACGATCAGCGAGGAACTGGCGGTCGAGGAGAACATCTCGTACTACCGCGATCTGCTCTTCTACAAGGGACTGCTGACGGCAGACGAAATCCTCAGCCCTGATGAGCCCGACGACAACAGCTTCGCCACCACGGGCTTCGGCGTCGCCAACTACTACATTGTCGAAGGCGACACCGAGGCGGCAAGGGAGCTGATCCTTCGCATCGTCGAGGGTGATCCCTGGAACGCGTTTGGCTTCATCGCCGCCGAGACCGAGCTGCTCAGGCTCGAGGAGGAAGAGGGGGGCTAGTTGCCCCTGTCGGTCTCGAGGTAGACGACCACGATATGTGGGAAGCGCTCCTTGACCCGTGCTTCCAGCCCGTCGACGGTCTTGTCGATTTGCTCTGCCGTGAGATCGGCGGCGAAGACCAGGTCGGCCGTCAAAAGGATGTTGTGAGCACCGAAGTAGACGGTCCGGAGATTCCCGCACCCTTCGACCGAGTCATGGTTGAGGAAAATGGCACGGATCTCGTCTTCTTGCCAAGGCTCCATCGCCTCGCCGATCAGCAGGCGTTTCTGCTCCCAGGCCAGCACGACCGCGAATGTCATGAGCATGGCGCCGATGATGATCGCACCGAGCGCATCGAATATCGGATTGCGCGTGATCTGCGTCAGCATCAAGGCGACGATAGCGATGCCCAGGCCGATCAGTGCCATGAAGTCCTCGGTGAACGCAGTCAGAATCGCCGCCTCCTTGGTTTCGCGAAACGTCTCGGCGAGATTCTTGTAGTGGCCACGGCGCATCGACTCCCGCATCCCGGCGCGCGCCCGGGTGAAGGCGTAGAACTCGAAGACTGCCGCAAGCGCCAGGATGACGTAGTTGACCCAGATGGCGGGGAACTCCCAGCCCAGCACGGTTGTCTGGCGAAAAATCTCTGCCGCCCCCTCGGCCTCGCCGATATGCCGAATGTGGCGGAGTCCCTCCCTGAGGCTCTCCCACCCCGCAATGCCGAACAGCATCACGGCCACTATGAAGCTGTAGAAGAACTCCGCCTTGCCCCTGCCGTAGGGATGCTCCTGGGTTGCCTTACGGCGGCTGAACCGCAGGCCGAACAGGAGCAGAACCTGATTACCTACGTCTGAAAAGGAGTGATAGGCCTCCGACAGCATGCTGGAGCTGCGGGTGATCGTGTAGCCGATCACCTTCAGGACAGCGATCGCCAGGTTGGCGATGAGAGCGGCG
>JAUWTE010000122.1 GCA_030609765.1 Acidobacteriota bacterium | reverse complement strand
GGAACCTCTACCGATCATCGGCTTCATTGGGCCAATGACGGCCCTCTCCTCTTCGGCATCGTGAACTCCTCCTGTGCAAGTCGTAAGGTGTCCACGAAAACGGGTCAAGTCTACCTATCGGGCACCTAATATTCCCAAAGATTCCGAAAAAGGGCGAGCCATCCTGAAGGAGACGGATCGGCGCAAGGCGAGTAATAACGAGCGGTTCAGGGTGATTCAGGACGCAACCGAAACAACCCGAAATCCCGGGTCCCAGGATTCCTAATCCCGCGGCCTGACCTAGACCCCTTCGAACGGCTTGTCTTCGATGAGCTGGCGCACCAGGTAATCGACCACCGCGCGAGAACCGGACTCATTGAATACCTGGCGTTGGCGGTAGTACGAGGGGCGGACCTCGAGCAGGCGGCGCACATCCTGTAGCTCGTCCGGGCAGCCGAGCCTCTTGCTGACCGGTTCCAGCCTGTCGACCAGGCTGTGGATGTTCTCGTCCATGCGCTGCAGCGTGCCGGTTTCGTCGCTGATGATCATCGCCTCGTCGGAGTAGCGCGCCGCTCGCCACTTGTTTTCCGCCACGATCCACTGGCGCCGCGTCGGAAGGAAGTCGCCGTGGTCGTAGAGGTCGCCGAGCCGCACGATCAGGCATTGGATGAAGGCCGCCAACGCCATCGTCTCCGTCATCGTCGGCAGGGCGTCGGCGATGCGTACTTCGAGGGTCCCGAAGATCGGGTGCGGTCGGATATCCCACCAGATCTCGCGAATCGACTCGATTGCCCGCGCGTGGATCAGGGTGTTCATGAAGCGCTGGAACTCGCCCCAGTTGATCATGCGGAAGGGCAGCCCCGCCGTCGGCAGCGTCTCGAAGATCTTCACGCGCACCGAAGCCAGCCCGGTATCCTCGCCGTGCCATAGGGGGCTCGATGCCGACAGCGCGAGAAGGTGGGGCAGGAACGTGGTCATCGCGTTGGAAATCGCGATTGCCTTCTCGCCGTCGGAGACACCCACGTGAACGTGCAGACCGAAGATCATCAGCCGTCGCACCGGCCACTGATGACGATCGAGGAAATGCTGGTAACGCTCGGATTCGGTGACCTGTTGGCCGTCCCATCTGGCGAAGGGGTGTGTGCCGGCCGACAGCAGGTCATAACCGAGCTCGTTGGCCAACTCCCTCACCGCAGTGACCCGCTCGCTCAGGCCTTCACGTGCCTCGGCTACGGTGGTACAGGGGCCGACGTTGACCTCGACCGTGGATTGCAGAAGCTCGGGCTTGACGAATTCCGGCTCGCCGAAGGCTTCAATGATCGCGGGCCCCCCGGGCGCCAGATCACCGGTTTCCGGGTCGACGATCTGCAGCTCGACCTCGATTCCCAGCGTCGGGTCCGGTGAGCCCGAGTAGGCGATGCGGGTGATGTCGCCCTGTTCCTGCGAGTACCAGGGATGGGAGCGGTCGTCCTCTGCGGGCAGTGGTGTCATCTTCTGCTCATCTTCTGAAAGAGATCTCCATCTCGACCCGGTGGTATCGCTCGCCGCTGCCGGGTATGACGGCGCGTATCGACGCCTGTCCGGGGCCAGGGTTCACGATCGATGCCTCGGGCACCCCCGCCACGGCGCTTACCGCCAGCGGGGTCGTCAGGGTAAGCGTGTAGGCATGGCCCGGCAACCCCTCGAGGATCAATCGCATCACGCCCCCACGATACGTCGACTGCACGATTCTCAGGCCCTCGGAGGGGGCGCCGGGCTGCGGCCGCAAGATCTCGGGAGAGAGGCGTGGGAAGCTGCCGTGCCGGAAGACAACCTCCGCGCGTGGCTCGGTGGCCACCAGCGTGGCAACGGCGGCGGTGTCATACAGGCTCGGGTCGATACGCTCGGTTTCGACGGTTACCCCTGTGGTGCTGGAACGGTCGAGGTTGATGAGCACGTCGCTGGCCACCCTCGCGCCGATCGTCAACCGGATGGGCCGGCTGCCGCTGAGACGCTCGAGCAGGAACCGCATGCTCTCCGGCGTGCGGTTGACGGTCAGGCGGAACGAGTCCTCCCCAACGCGAATCGGCGAGGCCATCAGCCGGTCCCACTCGGCGGGAATCTGCGGGACGATCTCCAGGTGGCCCTCGAGCGCGTTCGCCTTGATGCCCAGAAGACCTTGGACTACCGGCAGAAGAGACAAGGCCTGGGAGGATACCTGCTCAGCCAGGCGGCCGTTTTCCAGAAACACGTCTCCATCGAAGGCATCTCCGAGGTACCCGAGATTGCCCATGGGATAGAGCCGCAGGTTGTCGAGCAGGTGCAGGTGCGCAGAGATCGCGCGGTGGCTGCCGTACTCGGCCAGGGACGTCCAGCCGGTGAACACCGGGGAAACCGCGCCGCGGCGCAGGTCCGCGGGATCATAGAGCGGGTTGGAGGCCTCGATCATGCGGACTCCCCAGTCGGTCGACATCTCCGCCGAGGCAGCGCGGTCGAGCAGAGGCATCACCAGAGCGGAGTCCAGCAGGTCGAAACCCGAAGCCTGCAGGCTCAGCAGGGCCGTGGGCATGATCGTGGGAAGCTCGCGGGGGAGGCCATCGACCTCGATGCCATGATAGAAGACGCGCCCGGTAGCATCCCAGAGGTCGGTGTTCAGCGCCCGCCGCGTCGTGGGGGCGCGATCCGCGCAGGTCGCCACCAGCTCGTTGTCGCCCATCAGAGCCGCCAAGCGGTTGCAGGCCTGCAACGCCGCGGCCCATAACCCATTCAGGTAGAAACCGCTCTTGGGTCCCGGGCCCGAGCCCTTCACCGTCCAGTCCAGTCCAGTTACCGCTGTGTCGAGCAGGCCGTCGTTGTCGAGATCGGCAGCCAACGAGAAATCCAGGGCGGCCACTACCGCCGGCCACAAGGCCGCCAGGAAATCGGCATCACCCGTTGTGCGCACATGATGCTCGACGCCGATCAGAAACAGCAGAGTGCTCTCGGGGTCCTCGTACTGCATGCCCCACGAGGGGGAGACGACCTCCGGGATTCTGCCGCTGGCGTCCTGATAGCGGGCCAGAAAGTGGAGGGCTTCACGGGTCAGGTCCGGCCGGCCGATCGTATCCGCCGCGAGGCCGGCCCAGACAGCGTCCCGGCCCGAGTAGTCGGCCGCGCCCTGCGGCGAAGATTCGACCGAGGATTCGACCGAGGATTCGACTTGATCCTCCGCCGGAGCCACCTCTTCAGCGGCCATCGAATCTGTCGGACCCACCTTCGAGAAGCCCCTGGTCAGGCCCGCGCCGAAGCCCGGAATCGCCGCACGTGAAGCTTCCAGGCCGATCTTCGCCCAGCGGAAGGCAGCGTCGAACTCGGGGTCGGGTGTGGTGATCTCGAGCGTGGTGGAGAGCACCTCGCGAAAATGGGCGGCGTTGGTGGCCCAGACCGCGGCCGGCTCTGCGAAAACCGCGTCGAGTGCTTGCCGGATTGTCGTGTCATCCTCCAGGCCGCCCACCACCACGAAGGGCAGAAGCGACTCCTGCGCGGGGTCGAACGATACCTGCATGGCCACAGCCGGCATCGCCAGCGGCTCGTCTACGGCGGGCTGATCGATCGCCGGCTGCACGAGCCGACCGTCGACCAGATGCAATGTTGGCTGGAAACCGGTGATCGCGACGCTCGGCTCCCGGCCGAAGCCGGCAATGGCGTTGAAGGATCCACTGCGGTCGCGCCAGACGCCGACGTGGGCACCCTCGTCCCAGTCCACGTAGAGCGGACCCAGCATGGGGGGCTCGTAGGGTCGCGACGGCCTGGAGTCGGGCTCCCACGTAGCAACGACCTCGACCGGCGCCGGGTACTGGATTTCAAAGAGAATCAGCATCGCCGGCCGGGTGCGATCGAGGGCGATGTGCAATTCGACCTCGAGGCTGTCATTGCTGTAGGTGAGAGTGTTGCCCTCCGGCCGCACCGTGAAAATGCGCTCACCCGGGCTCGAATCGAGCCAGATGATAGGCTCGCCCGGTGGCGCGACCCCGAAGCGGAGGTTGCGAAGAAGGCGCAGCGGATGAACCCAGAGCTCGTCGATACGTCCCGACTGGGAGCCAACCATGTGGGAGCGAGTGCTCGCCAGCGTGAATACCTCCTCGCCGGGGTTCTCGCTTGAGAGCTCGAGCCCTGAGCGCGCCGCACTCAGCGCATCGAGCACGGCGGGATCATCGCTCCAGATCGGTGGCGTGGTGGCCGGTGCGTCCATGACCAGAACGTCGGTACGCAAGGATTCCCTGTTCCAGTAGCTCTTCTCGGTCAGGATGCCGGGCAGTGGCAGCTCTTCGAGAGCAACCACCTGAGGGTCGGTGGTCGGTCGCTCCTGCGCCTCGAGGGCAGCAGCGTCGGCGTCGATCTGGCTATCGGATGCAGGCACCAGGGGAGCCCCCGCCGATGCGATGCCGATACCGGCCGCCAGAGCGGTTTCCTTGCCGGCGAGATAGTCGATGGCGTCGGTGATGAGAAGCTCGAGCTCCCTGCGGTAGCGGTTCCCGGGGTCGGCGAAGTGACAGTCCGCTCCCAGCGTCAGCAGCGAGCCGCCCGGGCGTTCCGCCGTGGGCGGGTACTCGACACCTACTTTGGTGCCTGGGTCGACCTCTAAGCCGCGCTTGCGCAACGCCCACACCCTGCCCTCCGCGGGCCACCGATCACCGCTGTATACGGCTCTGGCGTAGTGGTGCCCCGGGGTGTAGCTGGCGGTCATCGTGCCGCCCCAGAAGCGGCGCAGGACGGGGTGCCCGAGGTTCGACTGTGGGCCGCCGACCGGTGCTTCAGCGCCCTCTTCATAGGTCACGATCTCGGCTCTGTCCGGAGGCTCCGTCTCCATGCCCAGGGGCACCACGTAAGGCGCAGCGAGCGAGGTCAGTAGCACGCCGCCATCGCCTGCCAGGTGACGGCGAACCGCCGACATCACGTTGGGGCGAACGGCAGCCGAGGACAGTCCGGGGCCTTCGGCGTAGTGCCACCACAAGACCGTGCCTTCGGGCAGGCGGGCCCGCGGCAGGTCGATGATCTGCACAGCTTCAACGGCGAAGGTCGGAACCGAGCGCAACCACTCGAGCGCGGCGGTCTCTTCCGCCGGCAGCGAGCCCTCCGGCCCGTCCATGAGGAACGCGACGACCTGTTGCTCGCCACTGACCTCGACCGTGGAGGAACCGCCGAATGAGGGCCATTCGCCCGAGCAGGCGGGCATTGCAGAGGTCGCGGATAGTGCGAGCAGGGTGAGTAGCACAAAACCATTGCTTGCACGGTGCGAGGGGCGACGATCGCGTCGATTCCGCCCACGCTGAGAACGCCGGATCACGCCTGTCCTCACCTGATAGCTGTCTACCAGCGGTACTTCCTAGAAGGCGACCGAATACTAGCAGGCTGTGGGGGAAGTGTGGTGGGTCTGGTAGCAGGTAGCGGACCCAGCCACGGGGTGGCATCCTTTGCGGATGCCTGAGCGCAACCCAACCCGTGCAGTGCGCATCGGTCCGACCACCATCGGCGCCGGGCATCCGATCGCCGTGCAGTCGATGTGTGCCACCCACACCCAGGATATCGAGGCGACGGTGGAACAGGCGACGGCTCTGCACGAGGCCGGCGCCGGGGTTGTGCGCCTGGCTGTTGATTCGAAAAAGGACGCCGAGGCTGTGGCCGAGATCGCCGCGCGCAGCCCGGCCACCCTGTGCATTGACCTGCAAGAGAGCTACCGGCTGGCTGTCGATGTGGCTCCGCACGTCGCCAAGCTGCGCTATAACCCCGGCCACCTCTACCACCACGAAAAGGGCAAGAGCGCCCGCGACAAGGTGGCGCTGGTGGCAGAGGCTGCCGCGGGCAACGACTGCGCCATCAGAGTCGGCGTGAACTGCGGCTCGGTGGACCCGGCCGTCGCCGAGCAGTTCGGCGACGACTCGGTGGGGGCGATGGTGGCCTCGGCGCTCGAGCACTGCGGCTACCTCGAGGACCTCGGCTTCGACCGCTACGTGGTTTCGCTGAAGGACTCCGACCCGCGGAAGGTGATCGAGGGCAATCAGCGCTTCGCCGCCGAGAGGCCCGACGTGCCGCTGCACCTCGGTGTCACCGAAGCCGGCCTGCTGCCCGACGGTGCCATCAAGACGCGCATCGCCTTCGAGCAGCTCATCAGCCGCGGTATCGGCGACACCATCCGGGTTTCGCTGACGCTACCCAACCCGCGCAAGCCGGAGGAGATCGCTGTTGGCCGGGAGATCCTCGAAGACATCGCCGGCGGCCGCTTCCGCTCCGTACCCGATTTCGGCGTCGACCGGCTCAACATCATCTCCTGCCCGTCCTGCTCCCGGGTGGAGAATGAGGCCTTCGTAGAGCTCGCCGAGGCAGTGCGTGACATGACTCGGTACGCCGAGAAGCACGCGCTGACGATCGCGGTCATGGGCTGCAGGGTGAACGGGCCGGGGGAAACCGACGACGCCGACCTCGGCCTCTGGTGCGGCCCGGCGCACGTCAACCTGAAGCGGGGTCCGGAATCGCTCGGCACCTACTCCTACGACGAGATCCTGCCGCGCTTGCGCGCGGAGCTCGATCGTTTGATAGACAGCTAGCGTCGCCCTGTCCCGGCCTCCGAGACCGACACTCCGAAGAACTCCAGAATCGTCCCCTTGGCCAGCTCGAACGAGGCGCGTGAGTTCAGAAAGTTAAAGACGGCCTGAATCTCACTGAGGCGTGCCTGGGAGAGCTGGTCCTGGAACTGCAGCACCTGGAAGTTGGTGCTGGTGCCGACCTCGAATTTGCGCTGCTCCGCCTGGAGCTGGCGTTCTGATAGCGCCGTGGCGATCTGCGCGGTCTCGACCTGGCGTACCCCGCTCTCGATGTCGCGCGCCGTGCGCCGGACGTCGAAGACCACCTGCTGCCGGCGTTGCTCGAGCGTCACAATTCGCTGGCGCTCGCTGATCGAGGCGCGGGCGTGGTTGGCGTCGGCCGAGTAGTTGTGTATCGGGAGCTGCACGGTTACACCGACGTTCCAGGTGTTGAAGTCGCCAGAGAGGATCTGGGCCAGGGCCTGGCTGAAGCCGGCCTGCTGGATCTCCGAGATCGAGCCGTCCTGCCCGCGGATGACGCGATCGCCGGCGCGACCGCTTAGCGTCATGCCGGCGGTGAGGTTCACCGTCGGAAGCTGGGCATTACGCGCCTGCTTCAAGTTGAGACGGTCGCTCTCGAGGCCAAATCGGGTCTGTAGAAGCTGTGGATCTCTGTCCAACGCTGTGGCGATCGCTGCTTCGACATCGATCGGCGCCGCTGAATATTGGAGCTCGCTGGTGGGAACGAGGCGTAGCTCCAGAGCATCGGGGCGCACGGCCTCGAGGTTCAGAACCTGCTTGAGCTGGTCTTCCTGATTGGCCACGGCGTTCTGCTGCTGAATCAGCGCCAGCTTGGCGTTTTCCACCTGCCGCTGCGACTGCACCGTTTCGATCGGCGCCAGCGTGCCGATTTCCACCTGAATTTCGTTGCGGTTGAGCTGATTCTGGGCTAGCTCGAGCGCGTCCTCGCGCACCTGTAGGGTTTCAATCTGCAGGAGCAGACCCCAGTAGTTCTGGTAAGTCTGCAGCAGCATCTGCTCCAATTGGCCTCGGAACGCCTCCTTGCTGCCCTCGTAGCTGTTTTGCGCCACCAGGATTCCCGTGCGGTTGACGCTGCCGAAGCCTCTGAGCAGGGGCTGCGTGACGGTGAAGGAGAGGTTCGAGCTCAGATTCGGGTTGTTGAACTGGAACTCGTTGTTGGATACCTGGCGGGAGCCGCCCCAGTTGACCTGCCAGTTGGTGCCCCACTCGATTGTTTCGCGATAGGTGAAGCCGCCGCTGAAGGTCTCGTTGGTGACGATGTCGGCGCCCTCAGTCTGCGTCTGCGCCGGCGTGGTGCTGCGACTAAACCTCTGCGGCACTGTGAAGCTGACGATCGGATCGAAGGGTGCCCTGCTCGAGGTGATTCCCTCGAAGCTTATGTCCTGGTTGTAGCGGCTCACCTGGACCGCGAGGTTGTGCCGTACCGCCAGCTCGATGGCGTCCAGCAGAGACAGTTCGAGCTCCTCCCGGTCGTCCTCCTCCTGGTCCTGC
>JAUWTE010000253.1 GCA_030609765.1 Acidobacteriota bacterium | reverse complement strand
AGTTCTCCAGCCTGAAGTATCGGCTCGTCGTCGAGCCATACAGACGGCTGCCTGATGATGGCGTCGAAGTGCGTCGTCGCACGAATCTCACCCCCGAGGTTGGCCGACGTGCCGATGCCGATGTGGATGGTTCCGTTGACGCCCTCATCGTTGAGCATTACCCCGTTGAGCTCCGTGCACATCGGGTTCAGGCCGATGGCGAACTGAGCGATGTTGTAGACGTTCGGATCGTTCTGTGAGGCGAGCAACCGGCTTACGAAATCGGCCTGCTTGCCACCCTCGATGAGGCGGACCGACCCCGCGGAGATCTCGAAACGAATGGGTTCGTCGAGGACTCCGATGCCGTAGTAGGGAATGCTGCCGTCAGCGACAAGGATTCCCTCGGCGCTGCCCTCGTTGGGAGCAATGTTGGCTTCGATGTTGGGGACGGCAGTGAATCCAGGACCCTCGAGCACGCACGAATGACTGTTACCGGCACGATCCTCGATGCTGAGCGTTAGCTCGGTCCCTGCCGGGTTGGTGACTCTGATGAAACGAGCGTCCGTGAGTCGCGTGGCGATCGCGTCGCACACCGGCTTCCTCTCGCGAAAGTCCGTGAACAGCCCTCCCGTTCGCATCTGGTCCTCGGTGAAGGCCGCCATGGACAACACGCGCGCTCCTTTGGCGATGGCGTCTCTAGTCGCCCGCGTGTGCGCCAGTGAGTGGCTGACGGGCATGAAGACCACTTGTGCCGAGCGCATCGCCGCGGCGACCGTGGGTTCGGGCTCTTCGTTATCGATGCTGCGTGGCGCGGATATCACCAACGTTGTCTCGGCACCAGCCTCGCGCGCCACGGCACGGAGAGCGGAGCCGATGGACCGGCGCTCGGCATCGGTCACGACCAGCACCGCTTCGCCCCTGCGGACGGAGGCGCAGTCGTGTATGAGAATCTCAGCCCCGCTTTTCACCGACCGCTCCGCTCACACCAGGATTTCCCGGTTCCTCTGCACGGTTCGCCCGTCGACCTTGATCGTGGGCTCCCACATGAGCAGATCGTAATGGGTCGGCGCAACCACCGCACCGCCCAGAGTGTGGCTAGTCCCGATGCCGATATGGATGGTGCCTAGAACACCCTCGTCGTCGAGCATGTTTCCGGTGAGCCGGGCGTTCGGGTTGAGACCTACTCCGAGCTCGGCAACGTTGAAGCAGTTACGGTTCGCATGCGATTCGAGGTGAGCACGGAGCACGTCTGCCTGATCACCTCCTGTCAAGCTTGTGATGAACCCACCTCTCACTACGCACTCGACAGGCCGCTCGAGGACGCCGATGCCGAGGTATGGCACGCTGGCGTCGGCAACCAGTATGCCCTCGGCTGACTCCTCGGCGGGCACGACGTTTACCTCGATATCCGGCACAGGCGCGAGCTCACCGGGATCAGGGATATTGGTGAGCACGTTGGCGCGCCGCCCTTCGATCGAGAATCGCAGGTCGGTGCCACGTGGCGAGGTGAGGTGGACGGTGCGGCCATCAGTGAAGGACTCTCCCAGACGCCGGCAGACATCCGCCTGTGCTTCGAAGTCGGTCTCGATCAGCGCCGCACTGCCAAGGACGTCATCGTTGTAGGCTGTCATGAGGATTGCCCTAGCGCCGCGATCCAGAGCTGCCCTCATGGCCCGAGTGTGGGTAATGGACCGGCTTACCGGCGAGAAGATCACGTCGGCCTCGAGCATGGCAACGGCCACTGACTCCGGCGGCTCCTGACCATCGTAGTCACGCGCCGGCATCGAGCAGATCGTCACCTTGCCGCCACGCGCGGTGGCCCCGGCCGCGACTTCGTCGGCTAGGTCTTCCATGGCGGTGTCGGTAACGACAACCACCTGCTCTCCTCGACTCACCCTGCCGTTCGTCTCGACCAGTCTCGTAAGACCTTCGCGCTGCCGTAGTCCTCTCATGCAAACCTCCCGAACCATCGATCGAATACGATCGCCGTGAATCCGTCGCCCGTACAGTTCGTGGCCGTCCGCAGCATGTCGGGAAGGCCACCCGCGAGCGCGATCCATGTCGTGATGAAGTTGGTGCGAAGGGGCTCCTCGAGTCCTAGCATGCTGGCAAACAGCGTGGAGCTCCATAAGGCAGTGCCCATGCCGGCAGGCAGACCCGGTGCTGCGATGGTAAACAGCACGATCGCCGGCCAGGCGATCAGCAAGATCGCCCAGCTGATTTCGATGCCGAAGATGTGGGAAAGAATAAACGGTGCATACGCGACATAGGCGAGCGCGCTGGCGTCCAGGTTGGCGACTGCCCCGAACGGCAGGACGAAGTCGGCCACCTCATTGCGCACGCCAAGCCTTCTGACGTTGGCCAGGTTGACCGGCAGGGTAGCGAGTGATGAACAGGTTCCTGCCGCGAAAATCGCCGTCGGGAGATAGTAGTCGGTCACAACGCGCCTGACCGGTCGCTTGGCGACGTACTTGATGATCACGAAGACGTAAAATAGCCACCAAACCCAGCAAAGCAGAGCAGTGTAGAGGGTCATCGTCAGGTAGTGGCCCATGCCCAAGCGTGCGCCGAATTGCACGCCTACCGTGATACCCAAAAACAGCACGACAGGGATCATTGCGTAGCCGAGACCCCGTCCGGCACTGGATAGTCCCTTCTCCACCTTGGCCAGAATCGTTGCGAGTAGAGCCAGGCGGCCCGCCAGCACGCCGAGCAGAACCGCGACTACAATCGCAAGCAGCGGGGCCGATGCGCCGCTCTGTTGTCGTAGTGAGCTGAGCATGTTGACTGCCTCCCCATAGGCGGTCCCGCCTTCCGTCGTCAAGGGGATCCCGAAGACCAGAGAGGAAACGAGCAGGCCGAAAAGACCCGCCAGGGTGGAGCTCAGTACGTACCAGCCGACTACCGCAGTAGCGAACTTCCCGGCCAGCCCACGCCTGACCAGCGTGGCAATGGCCGGACTGAGCGCGGCGACGATCAGGATGGGTACCAGCGTCACAACGAGCCGGATGAAGCCAGCTGTTGCCACGGCAACCGGGGCAAGCTGGTCCGGCACGATGCCACCCGCAACGATGCCCAGGAGGAGTGCCGACAAGGTCCAAACGTAGGTCGGCGGAGCTCTCATTCCTGCCTGCGCAGCTTCACGTACTTGATGGCACTGGTCTGCCCCGCCACGATCTCGATCTCATCGGGGTGCAGACCGAAATGATTGGCCAGGAGCTCTCGAACCCGGCGGTTGGCTTTTCCCTTCGTCGCCGGAGCTCGGGTGCGAACCTGGTACGAGCCGTCGGTGAGTTGCTTGACGCTCTCACTCTGAGCGCCGGCGTTGACCTTCAGCCTGAGGTGCATGTGCTGAGCTTACCAGGGTGACCGGCGGGAGGCGGATGGCGTAGGATGAGGGCGGTTTCCCCCACATAGTAGGAGGTCACAAATGCCCGCCGCTCGAGAACTACGTGTCCACATTTCCGACAAGCCCGGTGTCCTCGGGCAGGTGTCCGTAGTCCTCAGGGAGGCTGGCATCAACATCGAGGGCTTCGCGGTGTGGGGTGGCGTGGCTCGCCTGTTTGTTTCGGACACCGACCGGGCGCAACGCCTACTCGACGATGAAGGGTTCCCTTGTGCGGTCGCCGACGTGTTGCGACTTCATCTTCCCGATGAGCCTGGCAACTTGGCCGAGGTGGCAGAGGTGCTCGGAAGTGCTGGAATCAACATCGACTACGCCTACACGGTAACGCCGGAGCAGCCAGGGGAGGCCGCATTCATTCTCGCTGTCGATCCTGAGAGGGCGGAAGACGTTCTTGACTGAATTCGGATCGAGATCCTGGATGGCACCGCTGTCGCCTTCAGGCAGCGGGGTTTTCAGTCTTGCTCTGATCGCGCTGGTTGCAGTGGCTGCGGCCCTGGCCCAGGGGCAGGCAGCGCCCGTCGTGCCTACGCGGTCCCAGGACCCCGGGGGTGTGGAGCAGATCGAGGGAGCAATCGGCGCCGAGGCGCAGCCAGTGTCCCCTCCCATCGCTTCCTACCGGATCGAGGTGCGCCTCGATCCCGAGACCGGCCTTCTGCATGGCTCTCAAACGCTGACCTGGGTGAACGAATCCGAAGTGCCGGTAGGGGATATGTGGTTCCACCTCTACCACAATGCCTTTATGAACGAGTCCTCGACGAAGGCACGGGAATGGGGCGGATTTCCGAATGCTGAGGGATCCATGGCGGAGCGCATTGGCTACACCGACCTCGAGGCGATCCGGCTCGAAGATGGGACCGACCTGTTGCCGACGCTGCGCTGGCGGCACCCCGATGATGACAACGCCGAGGACCGGACCGTCTTTTCAGTGGATTTCCCCCTACCCGTTCCGCCCGGCGAGCAGATCGATGTGCACATGGAGTTCACCACCAAGCTGCCGCGTAGTATGGAACGCTCAGGAGTGTGGGGAGAGTACTTCATCGCTACCCAGTGGTTTCCGAAGGTAGGGGTGTTCGAGGAAATTGGCGAAGGTGGCGCCACGGTGGCGGGCTGGAACACGCACCAGTTTCACGCCAACACGGAGTTCTTCGCCGACTTCGGCGACTACGAGGTGCAGATCACAGTTCCCGAACGGTTCGTGGTTGGTGCCAGCGGCCGCAAGGCCGAGAGCCTGGATCGTGGCGATGGGACGATCACCCACACCTTTCGACAGGAGAATATCCACGATTTCGCCTGGACCGCTTATCCGGGCTTCATCGAGATCGTTCGCACCTTCAACCCCGACGACGAGATCACCAGGGGAGAGCTCGATGAGGTGGCCCTGCTGCTCGATCTGGACTACGAGAACCTGGAGCTCCAGCCGGTCGAGGTGACGCTGCTGGTTCCCCCCGCCTTCGCGCACAACGCCGAGCGCCACATTCGGGCCACGATGGAAGGGCTGAAGTGGTACGGCCTCTGGTATGGCGCCTACCCCTACGACAACGTCACCGTACTGGTGCCCGCCGACGGGACGACCGGCGGTGGCATGGAGTATCCAACCTTCTTCACGAGCATCGACCTCTACCCTCTGCGATTCTGGCCGCTGAATGGTCTACGCCTGCAGGAAGAGGTGACCGTTCACGAGTTCGGCCACCAGTTCTGGTACGGCCTGGTCGCGAGCAACGAGATGGAGGAGGCTTGGCTCGACGAGGGCTTTAACAGCTACTCGACGGCAAAGACGATGGAACGTGCCTATGGCGGTGGCATGGGCAGGTTGCTCGGAATCGATCTCGATGCCGACAGCTTTGCACGAGGCCAGTACATTCCGTCTGCGCGCACGGGCACGATGGTTCAGAACGGGTGGGAGTATGTCCAGGGCTACGGCAGCAACGCCTATGCGCGCCCGGAGCTGGCCCTT
>JAUWTE010000249.1 GCA_030609765.1 Acidobacteriota bacterium | reverse complement strand
TCTTCAAGGTTGATGAGGTGACGACGCCGACCCTGGTCATGTGTGGGCAGCTCGACTGGAACGTGCCGCTGCAGAACTCCGAGCAGCTCTACCAGGCGCTGCGCAAGCTCGGCATCGAGACCGAGCTGGTGATTTATCCAGGCCAGGGTCATGGCATCCGGCGGCCCAGCTACCAGGTGGACCGCTACGAACGCTACCTGGATTGGTACGACAAGTACGTGAAAGGTGAGGAGAGCTAGACGATGCCGCAGTCCATACGACGTTCGACGATGATAGCGAAGCTGAGTTGGCTGACTTGTTCCATTCTTGTGGCGAGCGTGCTCGCGCCGGCTGTCGCCTCGCCCTCCAGCGCGACGGCCTCAGCGCTTTCGACTGCCGAGTCCCAGGAATCGGAGAAGAAAGCGGTTCTCGCGGCGGTGCAGAAGCTCTTCGACGCCATGAAGGCAGGCGATGCTGAAAAGGCCGCTGAGGTTCTCGTGATCGAGGGTCAGTTCCTTTCCGTTCGCCCTGGTGAGAGCGAGGACGCGACCGTCATCCGGGCCCAGAGCAACGAGGTCTTTCTGGAGCAGCTCGCCGGCGCCGAGAACGAGTGGCTCGAGCGGATGTGGGATGCCGAAGTGAAGATCCACGGCAATCTTGCCATGGTCTGGACTCCCTACGACTTCCACCGCGACGGTGAGTTCAGCCACTGTGGCATCGACGCGCTCGACCTGATCAAGGTGGATGGAACCTGGAAGGTAGCGGGTGGAACCTACACGGTGGAGCCCGAGGGTTGCGGTGACAGCCCGCTCGGCCCCCCGGGCGCGGAGGGCAAGCGTCACCTGAGAATCGAGGATTCCTTCGCCATCGAGCGGGTGGGCTCCCCGAGAATCAGCCCGGATGGCGAGTGGGTCGCGTACACGGTGAGCACGACATCGCTGAAGGAGAACAAGAGCGAGACCCGCATCTGGATGGTTCCCGCCGCAGGTGGCGATCCGATGCCGATGACCGGCAAGGGCAGCTCCGCGAGCCGGCCGCGCTGGAGCCCCGATGGCAAGTATCTTTCGTTCCTCGCGAGCCGGGGAGAAGGGAAGACGCAGGTTTGGGTCCTGGATCGACGTGGCGGCGAGGCCGTGCAGCGCACCGATGAGAAGCTCGGTGTGTCCTCGTACGACTGGTCGCCCGACAGCACCCGTTTGCTGCTGGTCATGAAGGATCCTGAGCCCGACGAGAAGGAGGGCGAGAGCGGCGGAGAGTCCGGCAAGGGCGAAGATAGCAAGGTCACCGACCCCTGGGTCGTGGACCGGCTGCAGTTCAAGCAGGACTACGTCGGCTACCTCGACCGCCGTCGCAACCATATCTATGTGTTCGACGTGGCCGAGAAGAAGACGGTGCAGATTACCTCGGGTGACTATGACGACTCGTCGCCCGTTTGGTCGCCCGACGGCACGACGATTGCCTTTGTGAGCAACCGCACCGAGGAGCCCGACGCCAACTACAACAGCGACGTCTGGCTGGTCGACGCCGACAACACCGACAAGGGCAAGACGCTTGTGCAGGTCACCCAGGGTCCTGAGTCCGATACCTCGCCGGCATGGCTGCCGGATGGGAGCCGCCTCGTCTATGTCACTACGACCCGTCCCGAGATCGGCGACTACCAGCAGCCCGAGCTGGCCATCATCGGGATCGACGGTGAGGGCAAGCACGTTCTGACCGCGGGTCTCGACCGCAATGTCGGAGGCCCACAGGTCTCCGCCGATGGCGCAACGATCTACTTCGGCCTCGAAGACAGTGGCGAGCAGCACCTGGCGTCGATTTCGACCGATAGCACTGACGCCAGCCTGGCCGGCATCACGCGCGTCATTGGTGGCCAGCGCAGTGTGCGGGCCGCGCACGTCGGCCACGACGGCACGGTCGCGGCGGTGATCAGTGAGCCTCATATGCCAGGGAACCTGTTCGCTCAGGGCTCCAGAGGCGATCTGGGTCAGCTCACCCACAACAACGACAAGCTGCTCGCCGGCGTCGAGCTCGGTGAGGTACAGAACGTCCAGTTCAACAGTTCCGACGGCACCGAGGTCGAGGCCTTCATCGTCAAGCCGCCCTCGTTCAATGCCAACCTCCGTTACCCGACGATCCTCTGGCTCCATGGCGGACCGATGGCGCAGTACGATTTCAGCTTTCACTTCAATGGCCAGCTGCTGGCCGCCAAGGGATACGTCGTGGTCATGCCCAACCCGCGCGGCTCTACAGGCTACGGGCAGGAGTTCGAGCTCGGCATCTGGAAAGATTGGGGCAACGTCGACACACAGGATGTGCTCGCCGCGGTCGATCACGCCGTCGAGCTCGGCTATTCCGACCCGGATCGGCTCGGCGTCGGCGGCTGGTCCTACGGCGGCATCCTCACCAACTACGTGATTACCTCCACCGAGCAGTTCAAGGCAGCCGTCTCCGGCGCCAGCGGTGCTTTGTGGGTGGCCAACTACGGCCACGATCATTACCAGCGTTGGTACGAAATGGAGTTCGGTCTGCCCTGGGAGAATCGTGAGATCTGGGAGCGGTTGTCGCCGTTCAACAAGGTGACCAACATCACAACGCCGACGATGTGGGTCGGCGGAGAGAAGGACTGGAACGTCCCCATCCAGAACTCGGAGCAGATGTACCAGTCGATGAAGCGCCTGGGCCGGGAGACGATCCTGGTCGTCTATCCGAACCAGCATCACGGCATCAACCTGCCGGTCTATTCCAAGGACCTACTCGAGCGCATCGTTGGCTGGTACGACAAGTACCTGAAGCCGGAGTAATTGATCGGAAACAGAGCATTCGGCAGCACCTGCAGGCGTTACGCATTTCTTTTCACGACCATCGGGAGTGCCGTGACGGGCGCGCCCGGGGAGGCTGAGGTCATGGCTCGTTTGTCGAAGCTTTTCGTTCTCGTCGTCACCTTGCTGGTGGTGCTGCCCTCAGTGAGCCACGAAGTGGCGCTGGCCCAGGGGCAGCAGGATCAGGAGGCCCAGGAGCAGGAGGTCTCCGAATGGCAGCCGCAGCAGGGCTACGTCCTGCCGCCGCAGGCCGTTCAGGATCTACTCGGACGCGACCCCTGGTCTGCCAGCCTCGACAACCTCAGCCCCGACGGCGACCACTTCATCGTGCCTCTGTCGGACCCGAGGTCTTCGCTCGAGAAGATGTCGAAGGAGACGTACCGTCTCGCCGGCCTCGAGTTCCGGCCACAGACCAACCGCGAATGGCGGCTCGATACCTACGGAAACGTCGGGCTTCAGGTCTATTCCCTCGCGGCGCGGGCCTTCCTCGACATCGACCTGCCGGACGACACGTTCGTTTCCGACTTTGTCTGGTCTCCCGAGGGTGACCAAGTTGCTTTCCTCGCCCACCTGCCGGAGAGAACTGAGGTCTGGGTCGCGAACGTCCACACGGGTGCCTCAGAATCGCTCTCGAATGCCCCGGTTAACGCCACCATCGCGGCGCGTGGCCGTTTCGGCGGTGGCGCCAGCAATCTCGTGCAGTGGACGCCCGATGGCAAGGTGATCACGCTGCTGGTTGCCGGTGATCGGGGCCCTGAGCCGGTCGCCAGCCGTGTGCCCACTGGCCCGGTAATCCAGAGCACGCGCAAGAAGGAAACGACCACGCGGACAATTCCGTTTCTGCTGCAAAATGAGGGCGATGCGGCTCTCTTCGAGTACTACACGACCAGCCAGATCGCAGAGCTGGCGCCAGGGCAGGAGCCGAGGCTTCTGGGCGAGCCCGGCATGTTCACCCTCGTGAATGTCAGCCCCGACGGCGAGAACCTGCTGACCACCCGCATCGAGCGGCCCTTCTCGTACATCGCCGGGTACACCGGCTTCCCGCAAAAGACCGAAGTGCGGGACAACGATGGTGACGTGGTCTCGACGGTCTTCGTTCGGCCGCTTCGTGAGGGCGGCGGTCGCGGCGACACCGGCAATAACGAGCCGCGAGAGCTCGGCTGGCGTCCGGACGGCAAGGGTCTGACCTTCCTGCAGCGCGAGCCGCGCGAGGAAGGCGATGATGCCGACGCTGCGGACGATGCCGGAGATTCGGCGGCTCAGGCTGCCGAGGAAGCTGGTGACGAGGACGAAGCCCGGATGGATCGCGTCATGCTCCTGGATGGGGCCTTTCGAATGGGTGAAGCCGAGATCGTGGCCGCTAGCGAGGAGCGACTCAGCGACCACAGCTACAGCCTCGATGGCGGGCATTTGTTCGTCACGCTCACCAAGGACGGCGACCGCGCCCTGGCGACCTGGACGCTCGCGAACAACGGGCTATCGACCGGCGACCCCGACATCCTCGTCGACTACTACGATCCCGAGGATCTGCTCGAGCTGCCGGGTGATCTGCTGACCTCGAGCACCTCGAACGGCATCGACTACGCGTTGCTGTCCAGTGCTGACACCGAGGTCTACCTCCAGGGTCCGGGCTACGCGGAGGACTATCGTCCCACCCCGTTCATCGACAGCGTGGCCCTCGCCGACCAAGCTACCGAGCGCATCTTCGAGGGTTCGAAGCAGAGCTTCGAGCGGCCGCTGGTGCCGCTCGACGCCGACCTCCAGCAACTCATCGTGAGGCGCGAGGCTCGCAACGATTTTCCCGACAGCTTCCTGTGGAGCCGCGACGGTTCCATAGACAACCTCACGAACAACGTCGATCCGTTCCCGGAGATCACGGCTGCCCGGCGCATCGATTACGAGTTCGAGCGCCGCGACGGGGTGAAGATCCGCGGCCGGATGTCGCTGCCTCTCGACTACGTCGTGGGCACGCGGGTGCCGGCCGTCTTCTGGACCTACCCGCGCGAGTACGACTCGGTGAAGGAGTACGAGCAAGCCGCCATCCGCTCGCACAATCTGAACTCGCACTTCTCGTTGAGCTTCCGCAGCAACTCGGAAGTTTGGCTGACGCAGGGGTACGCGCTGGTGGTGCCCGACATTCCCATCATTGGCCAGCCCTTCAACGACAAGTACGTTCAGCATCTCGTAGACGGCATGTACGCGGCCATCCGCCACGTCGATCGAATGGGCTACATCGACATCGACAAGCTCGGCCACGGCGGACACAGCTACGGGGCCTTCGCTACTGCCAATATCCTGGCGCGGGCGCCGTTCTTCAAGGCCGGTATCGCTGGCGACGGCGCCTACAACCGCAGCCTCACGCCCACTGGCTTCCAGTCGGAGCGTCGCGACATCTGGGAGGCGCCGCACATCTATGTCGAGATGTCACCGTTTTTCGTCGCCGACCAGATCGACACGCCGCTCCTCATGTACCACGGCATGGACGACAACAATACGGGCACCTGGCCGATCCAGTCGGACCGCATGATCCACGCGCTAACGGCGCTGGGGAAGACGGCGGTCCTCTACAGATACCC
>JAUWTE010000147.1 GCA_030609765.1 Acidobacteriota bacterium | reverse complement strand
GCTCATCCAGCGATTGTATTTTCGTGCCTCTGTTCATCCCGGAGCTTGCGGTGGCCCCGGGTATTTGTTCAAACTTCTCTTGTTGACACCGCTGAATCCGTTTCTCGCTGACGCTTCCGCACTACGGACCCGGTCTCGAGGACCGAAGCCGAGGACTAGGATAATGGGACAGATGACCAATCGACCAGCAGTGATTGGAAGGGGCTTCCCTTTCAGGCGCTCTTTCAACTTCACGATTCTTGCTTTTTTGCTCGTGGTGCCTCTACTGCTCGCGTGTGAAGCGGGTAGTCGAGCGGAGGCCGTGGGGCGAGGCGGCGCCATGTCTCCGACGGCTGGCGCGACTGGCGTAGCGACGGCCAGAGCAACCCAAACCGCTGCTGCAGAGGCCTTCGACGGCGAGCGTGCCATGGAGCATGCGCGGCGGGTCGTTGGGTTCGGGCCGCGACCTGCCGGCAGCGCCGAGCTCGAGCAGACCCGCCTCTACATCGAGGAGACGCTGCAGGGCTATGGACTCGCGACGCGACGCGACGAGCTCACTGGAGACACCCCTCGCGGTCCCATCCCGATGGCGAATCTGATTGCTGAAGTGCCGGCTACGCCGGGTGGTGAGAATCGGCCGATTGTCATCCTGTCCGGTCACTACGACACTCTCAATATGGTCGGTGTCGAGTTCGTTGGTGCCAACGACGCGGGGTCCAGCACCGCGATTCTGCTCGAGTTCGGCCGCGTACTCGCAGAGCATGCGCCACCCATGCCGGTGTGGCTTGTCTTTTTCGACGGCGAGGAAGCCTTGGTCCAGTGGAGCGCAACCGACGGGACCTACGGCAGCCGTCACATGGCTCAGCGTCTCAGCAACGAGGGCAGAATTCGCGATTTCGGCGCGATGATCTTGCTCGACATGATCGGCGATGCGGACCTCGTCATCGACATCGAGATGAACTCGACCGGCTGGCTCAACGACCTCATCTGGGCCACCGCCGAGGAGATCGGACACGGCGATCACTTCTCGTCGGAAATGCAGTTCATGGACGACGATCACCGGCCGTTCATGGAAGTCGGCATTCCCTCGGTCGATCTCATCGATTTCAACTACGGCCCGGGACACCGCTACTGGCACGCCCCGTTCGACACCCTCGACAAGCTTGGGGTCGAGAGCTTTCAGGCAGTGGGGGAAACGGTGCTGTCGGTTCTGCCGCTCCTGGCAGATCGCTTCGATCGAGGTCGTTAGCCAGCAGCTTTCGCAACGAGCAGAGACAAACAGAGCGGGCTAGTCGCGCTCGTACTCGGCCGTCACGGTGGTGTGTAGGCCCCCCCTTGGGGTGAACTCGCCGCACACCTCCATTTTCACGGGATCACAGGCCGCCACCAGGTCACGCAGTATGCGGTTGACGGCGTTCTCGTGAAAAATCCCGAGGTTGCGATAGGCCAGGAAATAGAGCTTCAGCGACTTGAGCTCGATGCAGCTCGCATCGGGTTCGTAGCGCAACGTGATGGTGCCGAAATCGGGTAGTCCCGTCTTCGGGCACATCGATGTGTATTCCGGGTTGACGATCGTGATCTCGTAGTCTCGGTACTGGTTCGGGAAGACATCGATCTTCGGCAGATCGGCATCGGTGCCGCTGGCGGCGTGCTCGTCGGTGTAGCCTCCGGCCTTGCCGGAATCGACGTCGCGCAGGTTCACCGGGTCGTTGGTTTCATGCATTGGCTCATCGCTGGTAGGGGAGTCACTTGCACTCGTTCCACGGTTTTACCGAGTATCGGGCCCGCGATAGGTGCAGCGTGCGGTGCAGGTCTCATGCACCGTGATACCGCTGAGCTGAGGAAGGGCACTCGCCAGACGGTCCCAGATCCATATCGCCACGAGCTCGCTGGTAGGCGTCTCGAGTCCCTCGATATCGTTCAAATGTCGGTGGTCGAGCGCGTCGTAGACCGGTTCGAACGCCCTCGCAATTTCGTCGAAATCGACGACCCAGCCATGCTTCTCATCGATCTCTCCCTCCACGAGCACGTCGACCTTCCATGAGTGGCCGTGCAGGCGAGCGCACTTGCTCCCCTCGGGCGCTCGGTGCAGCTGGTGGGCCGCCTCGAAGGTGAAGGTGGTGGAAAGCTCGAGCCTCGCGGGTTTCGATCTGCTTGATGGCTGTGCCGACATCGGGTTCCTCGCTCCACCGGCCCGTCGTTCTCAAAAGACGAACGCTACTCTGACTCAGCATACTCCGTGGGATCGTCCACGCCAGCCGCCTCGAACCCTCGGCGCCGCAGTATGCAGGAATCACACAGGCCACAGGCCAATCCTTCGCTTGAGGGGTCGTAGCAGGAATGGGTGATGCCGAAGTTGACGCCGAGCTCGATGCCCCGCTGAATGATCTTGTCCTTGGTCCAGTAGAGGAGGGGCGCGTGAACGTGGAACTGACGCCTCTTCTCGGTCCCTGCGCGGGTCGCGAGATTCGCGAGGTGCTCAAAAGCTCGGAGAAACTCCGGTCGGCAATCCGGGTAGCCGGAATAATCACGCGCGGTTGCCCCGATATAGATGTCGGTGACGTCGAGGACCTCCGCCCATGCCAACGCCAGCGACAGGAAGATCGTGTTGCGCGCCGGCACATAGGTGGACGGAATCGTGCTCCCGATGGCGTCGGCGTTTTCGGGATTCGGCACGGCGATGTCGTCGGTCAGGGCCGATCCGCCGAAAACCCTGAGGTCAACGGCCACCACGCGGTGTGAGGCAGCACCGAGCTGTACCGAGACGCGGCGTGCGGCTTCGATCTCTACCCGGTGCCGCTGTCCGTAGTCGACGGTCAACGCGTGGCAGTCGATTCCTGTCGATCTGGCCAGAGCCAGCACCGTCGCCGAGTCGAGTCCGCCGGAGACCAAAGCCACCGCTCCCTTGCGCTCCTCCATCCGGGCTCGCCACTTATCGGTGTCGGCGAGTGTGGAGGGCGTTTCCTCAATGGTGACCCCGACGGCGCGCCTCTCCGAAGATGTCCGGTCGCTGCTTTTCATTTTGATGGCTGGGTTTTCTTCCAGGCTTCTCGAGCAGCCTGATGGCGTGGCTCTCTCGACTCTTGAACCGGGGCGGGGTCCATCATACCCAGGGGTCTGCGCCCCGGGCTAGTAGCCCGAGCTCCTCCATGGATCGCGGCTGCGTTGGCGCAAAGGCCCGCGATGGCTTGTGGCTAGGCGTTGGCGGCGTCGGCCTGCAGCTCTTGGGCAACTACAGTCTGGTTTCCGCCGAGTCGTTTGGCTTCGTAGAGAGCTTCGTCGGCGTGCCTCAGCAGATCGGTGGCGCTGTCGCCATGTTCCGGGAACAGGGCGATGCCGGCCGACATGCTGATCGATACCGGCTGACCGTCATCGGACTTGAAGCCCAGTTGCCTGATCTGGGCGAGGAAACGATCAGCTACCTGAATGGCGCGGTCGCAGTCTGCTTCCATGAGCAAGGCCGCAAACTCTTCCCCACCCATGCGGGCAAGCATGTCGGTTCCACGTATGGATCGCCGCATGGCTTCGGAAACCGCCTGCAGGGCTCTGTCACCAGTATGGTGGCCGAAACGATCATTGATGGATTTGAAGCGGTCGAGGTCGCCGAACACGAGTGCGAGGCGGTGTTCGTAGCGCTGAGCGCGCCCGATCGCATCCTCGAACTGACTCATGAAGAAACGGCGATTGTAGAGGCTCGTCAAGGGCTCGGTGATCGACAGGTGGCGAGCTTCAGCGTGCAGCTGTGCCGTTCTCAACACAACGGCGAGGTGCTGAGCCACGACGCTCAGTGTGCGGGCGTGCTCCTCCTGATAGGCGTTGGGCTCGGGCGACTCGCAGTTCAGCACGCCGATCACCTGCCCCTCTGCTATCAACGGCAAAGCGATCTCGCTGCGTGCTCCAGGCACCCCGGGCAGGTAATCCCTCTCGATCTCGAGGTCGTGAACGATCTGCGGCTTGCCGAGCTCGGCAGCCCTGCCGGTGATGCCTCTGCCCAACGGAATGCCGAGCCGCTCCACGCCATCCTGGTAACCCTCGGAGGCGTGCACCCGCAGTGAGCGACTCTTGGGATCCATCAACAGGATTGCCGTGTGTCCCACAGGGACGAGCTCGCGAGTGACTTCCAGAACCGTCTCGAGCACCTCATCGAACCCTTCACGAACACTGAGGCTGGCGAGCTGGCTGATCTTGTGCAGTGCGTCGAGATGCTCGACCCGCCCCTCGAGGTGCTCGCGCGTGCGCAGGGCGATGATGGCAAGCGCGGCATGACTCCCGAAGACGGACAGGAGCTTCTCGTGCAGCTCGCTGAAGGCGTCCACGTGAGGAGATTCCGCGATGATGACAGCAACCGCCTCGTCGCCCGCAATGAGCGGCACGACGATGTTGGAGCGCATCCCCGGGCTGATCTCGAGGTAGTGAGAATCCGATGTCGGGTCACTCGTTCGGAACGAACGACGATCGCGTGCCGCCAGGACAGCAAGATCCACCGCGAGATCGATGTTCAGGTCCTCGAGATCGGAGGGGTCACGGCCGTGGCCCAAAGTACGCTGCAGGTCGAACCGTTCAGCCTCCGGGTCGGAGAGCATCAAGGCGCATCGATTGAAGCCTACGAGCCGCTGCGCCTGCGTGACGACTATATCGAGGATCCCGTCGAGCGTCAGGTTCGCATCGAACGCACGACTGCTCTCGAGTAGCGCCTCGAGCGCGGAGATTTCCATCGATGTCCCCGGTCCCCCTTGAAAAGCGCCTGCGCCCAACCGTGGGCGATAGCTCCCTATCTAGCGGACATTGTCCGCTTACACCGACGGTGATTCCACCCCTATCAGCGCCTGGCCAGAAGACCCTCGTGCAGCCTACTGCGCCGCGGCACCCCCAGTGGGGGGTGGATCGGTGAACAGCCTGCCGAACCGTTCACGCAGGCCGTCGCCGGCTTTGTGGGAGAACATGCCGGCGATCCCCGCGATCGTAAGGAATCCCCAGGGATTCACCTCGCCGACCTCGAGGCCGAGCACCAGGAGCAGCGACCTGCAGAAGAAATAAACGACCACCGCCAGCGCAGCGCCCTCGACCGGGCGCATGAGCACCGACAAGGACCAGCGGGGGTCGAAAGTGCCCTTGCCGACATCTTCGAAGAGGCTCGAGGCACCTCGCATGACGCTCGCCAGCACGCCCACCGCTACCACGAGGTGGAGCAGCACGGCATCGTTGAGGCCGTCTTCCCCCATCAGCATGTCGTACTCGTAGAACACGTACGCCACCATTCCGACGACCAAGGCCACGCAGTAGATGGTCAAGAGACCAATGAGGATTACCTCGCTCTTCTCGTATTGCCTGTCGATCATCGGGGATCTCCCTTCAACGTATACGCGCATAGTTTCTCACCCGGCCAGTGCCAGAGGCTCAAAATCTCGCTACGATCCTGCTCTTCGTATCACACTCGGCGTCAAGGTCAAGGGCAGAAGCCGTGTTATCGCCCGATTCTGACGCCGGCGGTCCTCCTCCCGTCGCCGATTCTTGGAACATGGCCGCCCCGGACGTAGCCGCTGCCAGCAGCGGGGTAACAGCGTCAAAGAGGTCTTCTGGAACGCCCTCCGCACCGTCTGCCAGAGCCGCCAGACCAACGTATTCGGCCAATGCATGCGACGAGGCGCGGCGCGACGTGGAGAGCGCGGCTCGCCGGCTCACCAAGCCCAGGAGCAATCCCGCCGCGGAACATAGCGGCTGGGCAAATCCGAAGGTCGGGTACGGTGAACTTCCTAGCCCGTCAATGATCTCGGCGATCGCACGGGCGCGCTCACGGGCCGATCCGGCGCTTTGGCGGGCCACAGAATCCCAGGGCGCACCGATTCGTGCGGCCATACCCTCCCAAAGCGGCGCGTGGCGATATTCCATGCTCAGCGCGCGCTGCAGGCGGCGGACAATCCACTGCCTGCTAAGGGAAGGCTCGTCCAGCATGCTCAGGGCTTCGGGTTCAGGCGCGAGGGGGGCTCCGGAGGTGAGACGCTGGTGGCTAACGGGAGGGGGTTCACGCGGGGAGCATACATCGAATCGGCAGTTTTCTTTCGGCACGGTCGGAAAACTTCCCAGGGGGTCGTTACACATATGCAACGCCATCCTGACGGGCTCGCAGCCCACTTTCCTACCGGTCCCCAGGGATTGTGGCTGCGAGCCCAGCCTTTTGGGGCTCCTCCCGCATCTCTCCCGCCGCGTATCGGTCTCCAGCGTGCAACGCAGTCCTCGGGTGCCATTGTGCTCGAGGCGCCTGGCATCCGCATTCTTGACGGCGTAACCGGACCCGTCACACTTCCACCACGGCCTGATAAAATAGGCTTCGCGGGAAGAATCTGGTCAGCATCCGTGCTTTCCGTTTCGCAACGCAGCGCTTTGCGATCCGAAAGAGGCCGAGACCATGTCGAAGGTACCGGTGGAAGTGCTCTCACCCGAGGAGGCCGAGCGTCTGATCGCCCATCCGACCTCCGACGATATCGTTGGCTTGCGCGACACGGCGATTCTCGCCACGCTCTATTTCGCGGCGGCAACAGCGAGCGAGGTGTCGAGCTTTGATATCGGCGACATCAGGCGCCGCGCGCGCTCGTTGCGCTTCCGAGCCGAGGAGGGACGGGAGCGCCGGGTGCCACTCGAGAACCAACTGGCGAGCGTACTCAACCGGTACGTAAAAGAATCTCGGCCGCTCCTGCTGGCGCAGGGCGGGATAACCGATGCGCGTAAGATGTCGGCGGTATTCATCACCAACCGGGGGCGCCGCATTCACGTGCGCGATATTCGCCAACTCCTCGGTTCACACAGCAAAGCTGTCGGCATCGAGACGGCAGTGAACACCAACACCCTGCGGTTGTCGCGAGCGTGGCACCTGCGCGAGCAGGGCGTTTCTCCCGAGGCGATCCAGCGCCTTCTGGGTGCGTCGAGTCGCTCGGGGCGTCGAGTCATTTAGCCTAGATTTCTCAACCGCTCGCTTCGCGACCCGATGAGAAACCCGGGCTAGCGACCGCGCCAGATCTTCCACCGATCGACGATGTCGTCGCCCCTGACAACCTGATACTCGTCGAAGCAGGATACGGTCAGGCACGAGTGGTTGGGCAGGATTCGCAGCTTGCTTCCGACCGCCAGCGCGCGGTTGACGATACCGTGCTCCTGGCTGACAGAAACCACCCGGAGGTCGGGGTCGAGCGCTTTGCTCCCGGGGTCGGTGAAGACTCGCCCCATGCTCGGCACCTCGTCGTGCTTCGGGCCGGGGTCCTTCGACAGTGCCAGGGCACCGGCGTCGATCACACTGTGGTCGGCGTGGCTGGACACAACACTCGCCAGCACTGTTGCAGCGCATTCATCGATACTGCACGATCCGAGCACGTGCTGGGTATAGTCTAAGAGCGCGTAGATTCCGGGGCGAGCCTCGGTGACCCCATCGAGGTCATGCGCGTGCGTCATTGCCGGGGTGGAGCCGACACTG
>JAUWTE010000059.1 GCA_030609765.1 Acidobacteriota bacterium | reverse complement strand
TGGACCGGGGCGGGCACGAAGTCAACCCTCTCCTCGGTAACCAGCCGTCGACCGCAAAACTGGCCGGCATCAAGGTTGCGGGCTGGTTCGCCGCCAGGTCATTCGAGTCATACCTCGAGAAGCGCATGAATCGGCAGCTGAAGTGGTGGGAGCGGGTCATCGTTTGGGGAGCGCCGATCGGCGTCCAATCCTGGGCCGCCTACCACAACTCAAACGTCGCCAGGTACTGAGAGCAGAGCGCTCTGCCCGGCCACGGAGCCGGGCAAGCGACTCTCTGAGCGCGGCCAGCTCCGGCAAGGCGACGTACCCCCGACGGTGAAGCGCCTCGGCAACCTCGGTCAGCCTCTCGAGGAAAAACCTGCTGGAGCATTTGCTGCGCTTCGCAATCTCGGACGGAGCGAGCCACCTTGCCATCCTTCATGTCGATTCCTTCCCGGTCCGTGACGGCTGGGTGGAGACCATCATCGAGGATCTTTCGGCTGGCTCCGTGATAGTGGCCATCATGCCAGACGCATGTTCTCGTCGTTCTTGACCAAGGAGAGGCGAGCCAGGATCAGGCGAGTCACCCCTGAGGCTCTTACTCGGTTCATTGCGCCAGCGCAGCCGCGACCCATTGAGAAACCCGGGCTAGCTGCTGATCGAGGCGACCACCACTACGGGGTTCATCGACCAGCTTCCGTCGGAGTGATGCGTCAGCGACTTCTTGGCGTCGAAGTCCAAGGTGATGGTCGTGGTGGCACCCTCCGTGACGACAAACGGACCGTTTACCTTGACGCTCCCGTTCGGAATCGCCAGCGGCTTCTTGACTCCCGACTCGATGACGTAGCTCTCGTTCTGGTCGAGATTGAAACCGATGTAGTCGTAGGTGGCCGAGGGAACTTCAGTATTGATGACCGTAATCGTCTTGTCTCGCAGGGCAAGTAAGTCGACATCGCCGAAATTCTGGTTCATCGACAGGACGGCCCCGCCATTCACCTGTGTCGAGACTCCGGTAATGTAGACGTGCACCTGAGACAGATCGTCGATCGGCGCATCCTTCATCAGGACGGTGAGCCGCCCCGTCAGAGCGGTGGAGAATGTTTCATCAAGGGATAGGGAAGGTGAGATCGGCCCACTCCCACCGCAGCCGTAACCGGCCACCCCTAGAGCGCCAAGCGCGGCAACCACTGAGCCAATTGCCAGCCACCGAATTCTCACCGTTCCCCTACCCTTGTCCTTCTCCCCCCCCGAGGCCCGCGTGCGGATCTCAATGGACGAATGGGAGTTGGTTTACCGCATCCGTCTTACCTATAACGATCCACGGCACATTTTTCAAGATCTTTACTGATTTTATCAATCTCTAGAGGGGCTAAAGAGTGTATTACTATCTACTTCTGTCTTACAGTAACCACCAATAGTACTGACCGGGGCACCAGGCGTGTGGAGAGCAGGGTGCGCGAGGTCTCGAACCGGGGTGTCCGAGCCAGGGTGTCTGAGATGGGATGCCTGGGGCGGGGTGCTCCAGCTCAGCCAGTCGCGGAACCCCAACCCGAACCACCCTGCAGGGTGCGCTCGAGCATGTTGCGCAGAACCGGCCACGAATCGGCGGCCAAGACATTCACGGCTTGGAACCCGGAGAGCCGTGTGATCAACCCGGTCCCCGCCTCCGTGCTCGTGGCCACCCCGGTCACCAGATCGGGCTCGATCTCGAAGGCGGAGGTGACCCCGAGAACAGCATAGGGGTCGGCAACGCAGAGGACGGTCGCGCGGATGTTTTCGGTGATCTCCTCGATGGCCAGATCGCTGTTGTAGGGCTCTACAGGCGAGGCACCGACCTCGATTACGGCCACATCGGCCTCAACTGAAGCCATTCGGGACATGAGCTGTCGGCAAGCGGGACGATACTCATCGGCAGAGCAGGCGGTGGAAGGCAGGCCCTGGTCGACGAAATCGAAGACGTGGTCGGCGCCGGCGTCCTGCATGGCGAGAATGTCCCGGTGCCGTCCTGCCCCTGTCATCTTGGCACCGATCACCCGTGCACCCATTTCCTTGAGGATTCGTATCAAGATCCTGGCCGTCGTCGTCTTTCCAGCCGACATCGAGGTGCCCACGACCATCACAACGGGCAACTCGAAGGGAAGGTCCGGAGCGGGTACAACGTAATCAGCCATCGTCGCCTTACCGCCGTCGACAATGACGTGCCCCTCGTAATCGAGCTCCAGCAACGGCCCAATCTCCGTCGACATGGAGGTCACACCGCCCAGCAAGCCCGCGGCGGTCAGCGCTTGCATGCGGCCGTCACCGCCGATGGCGCGCCAGTCGCCGACGACTTCGAGCGTGGCGATTCGCACACCCAAAGCTCCAATGACGCGATCGCCACGAACCAGGTCCGTCATGCGCCCGTCACGCAACTCGACACGTGCATTGGGACTCGATCGCGTCATGACTTCACCGACAACGTAGTCACCACTTCCCCACTGCTCCTTGGGGAGAGGCTCGATCGAGAAGGAGACGTCCGGAAGGTCGGAGATGCGCGTCAGGGACGAGAAGAAGATGTTCATGGTCGCGTGTTCCCGTACTCGAGGTCTGCCGCGATCAGAAGCGCAGGAAGTAGGTGAGCTTCACGATAACCGCGCGGTCGATCAGGTTGATATTCTCCGCCACTCGGTCCTCGTTGTACACCACGTAGAGGTCGCTGCCGGGCTTGTAGATGTAGCGCAGCCGGATGTTCGACAGAAACTGGTCGAGCTGGCTGTTGTACTGGACCAGCCCGCGCAGCGACAGAAGCGTGTTGAGGTCCAGCCCGAAGCGCGTGATCACCAGATCGGTGGTGAACGCGCCCTGTGGTAAGTCCACGTCATTGCGGTCCCAGGCAAGCGCAAGATCGAAACGTGCTCCGATGCGCAAGGAGCCCTCCAGCTTGAGATTCCTCCGCGTGCCGCTCCAGAAGTCCCCCCACGTGTAGTTGAGGGACGCCGCAACCGGCCGGCTCGCATCCGACTGTGCCTCGAGGTTTACCTCGCCCCAGGTATATTCGCCGGTCGGAATGATGACGCCTGGAACGATCTCGAAAGGGAAGTCGAGCCTTTCGTAGATGTTGTTGTAGGCAATGCTCAGCTTGTCGCCACGCGGCAGGAACATGTCGTAGTCGAAGTGCAGGAAGTGACTCTCCAGCCGGTTCTCGAGGTCGGTCGTGAAAATAAGCGAGGCATGCGGGGCAAGGTTGCGCACCCAGGCGGCGTCCGGATATGGCGTCCAATGTGCCGACCCGCTGTACTGGCGCACCCCGAAGCGGTTGACGAAACCGAGCTCGGGCCTGTAAGCATCGCCAATCTGCAGTGCGGAGCCCGTCGCCTGCCACAGCGGCGTGCCCCAGTCGAAGCGGGCCTGGCCGGACCAATCAGTGCCCTCCACGTCGGGAGTATCGGTCTTCATCCACCAGGCATCGACCGTGGTCTGCTCGTTGACGGCCCAGCGACCGTCGAACCCCAGGGAGCGATTGTAGGTGTCTGAGCCGGATTGCCGGTTGGTGAACAGCATGCCAACGCGGGAGCGCTCGGCCAGGTCGCGAATCACACGCACAACTGAGTAGTTCTCCGACGGCAGATTGTCTGTGGCCTTGCTTTGCATCACCAGGGTACCGAGCGACCAGCCTCCTATCTTGCCGGTCAGGCGACCGCCGCCGTACAGGGGCACCAGGCCAAACTCCTCGGAGATCCCGATGCGACGAGAGTGGAAGCCGACCATGCTGACCGAGCCACCACGAGAGAGGCCGCTGCCGGTACCGAATTCGAACAACCCGGCGTTCTCCAGGAAAAATTCCCTCTTCTCGGGAAAGAACAGGGAGAAGCGCGTCAGGTTGATCTGCTGGTCATCTGCCTCGACCTGAGCGAAGTCGGTGTTGACGGTCATGTCGAGCGTCATGTTCGGGGTGATCCCCCACTTCGCATCGAGCCCAACTGCGCCGTCGAAGCTGCTGTCGTAGGGGCCTGGTTCGTCCGCGAGAGGCGTTGCCTCCAGCGCCGGCACCTGCAGGGCACTGCCGGTCACGAAGGGCAACAGCTGAATGTTGCGGGAGCGCCCGATCGACTGCAGACCGGTCAGCATGCCCGACAACGAGACGCGAGTGGCATTGTACTGCCGCGGGATCGGAGCCCAGTAGGACTCCTCGCTCCGCCGACGCACCGTGCGACGGAAGTTGATGCCCCAAACCTCGGAGTGCTCGGGCCGGTACCGCAACGACCAGAACGGGATCGCAATCTCTACCGTCCAGCCCTCGTCGTTGATCTCGGCAGCGGCCTGCCAAATCACGTCCCAGTCGCGGTTGAAGCCCTCCCCTCCTCGCCGAGCCAACAAGCTGGTGCCCATCTCTCCGGTGATCTGCGCGTCGAGCCTCGCACCCATGGGATTGGTCTCGAAGTAGAAACCGTTGCGATGATCGTGAAAGGTGTCGAGTGTCACCACGAAGGAATCGCTGTTGTCGTTGGGCTGATCGCGGCGCAGCACGTTCGCCACGATGAGCTCCGGGTTGCGGTCGTAGCAGAAGGCAGCGATGTAGATCATGCCCTCGTCGAAGAGAATCCTGACTTCCGTGCGCTCGGTAGCGGGCTGCCCCTCGTCGGGGGTCGATTGAATGAAATCGGTGATGACCTGGGCGCGGCGCCAGACCGCATCGTCCAGCACACCATCGATCACTGGCGGCGAATCGGTGAAGATCGCCTCGGCCCGAAAGAGGCGGTCGGCCTGGGTGAGCTCGGTATCGTCCACTTCAGCCCCGGCCAACGTGGCACTGGCCTGCTCTGCCTGCTCTGCCTGCTGGGTCTGCTGGGCCGCGGTCTGAATCACCGTTTCCTGGCCCTGCGCTTGCAACGAAGACAGAACGACCCAACAAAGTGTCAGGGCGAAGCCCAGGAGCTTCCTGGCTCGAGATAGGGGAAGCGAGCGCTGCAAGAGTCGACCCTCGCGTGACGGCGGCTGCCAAACGGTGTCTTCCGGCTAGCCTACCTCAGGGTTCTGCCCCACGATAGCTTTTGAAAGAGCCTGCGCTGGCGAACCGTGCTGGTAGACTTCCGGGGCCATGCTCGCGACCTGGATCGCCTTTCTTCTTTACGCCGCTGCCGCGATCAGCTTGGGCTGGGTGGCGCATCGTCGGCATGAGAGCGGTGCCGCCTACTGGACAGCGGGCCGCGGCCTCGGCGCGACCTCGGTGGGGCTGTCGATCTCCGCCGGTTTCCTGTCAGTCTCCTGGTCGTGTGTCTACGCGGTGCAGCTCTTTTACTGGTACGGCCTCGGGGCGGTGTGGTTGATCACCATCCCCTGGCTCATCGCTCTCGGGGGCATCTACTTGCTGGCTGGGCGCTATCACGATCTCCCCGCATTCAGCCAGCCGGAGATGGTCGAGGCGCGTTTCGGCAAGGGTGCACGTCGCATCGTGGCCCTCGCCCTGGCGTTCGTGTTTCTGGTGTGGGGCGGCGCCGAGATCTACGTTGCCGCCATCCTGTTGGCTCCCGCGATGGGCCTTTCCAGCGCCACCATGATCCTCTTGATCGGCTTGGTGGTCGGGATCTACGCCACGCTCGGCGGCTTCCGTGCGGTCGTCAACACCGACAAGCTGCAGTACACGATCGTCGTTTTGTTCATTCTGGCCATGGGGTGGCTGGCCTGGCAGGGTCTGCGGGACACCTCTGAGACCGTAGAGGTTTTCGAGTTGATGGGGGCGAAATCGGGCCAGAGCTGGAACGCCTGGCTCGCCCCGGGCTTGATGACCATCCTGCTGACGCTGGCCGCGTATCTGCCGGGTTGGATCTTCGAGACCGATCTCTGGCTGCGCGTGCAGGCGGCCCGGGATCGGCGGGCGGCTCGCCGCGGAGTGCTGCTGGCGGCCCTCAACGGACTTCTGTTCGTCGGCCTGCTGCCCATGTTCATCGGCATCGCCGCTCTGGCCATCTTCCCGGTGGTGGATGGACAGTTCCCGGCTGTCGTAGGCAACGAGGGGGATGCCATCTTCGCGGCTCTGGTGCTGAGCTACGCCCCCGCGTGGCTGCAGATCGGCGTGGCCGTGGGACTCGTCGCCGCCGCCATGAGCACCATCGACACCTGCAGCAACGTCATGGCATTGAGCATTGCCTACGACCTTTTCGAGTTGCACGAGAAGCCGCATGCGGGGCGGGCGTCGCAGGCGGTCACCGCCGCTTCCGTCATCGCCGCGTGCCTGTTCGCGCTCAACACTGAATCCCTCTGGGACATCTTCTATCTCTCCTCGGGAATTCTCACGACTACTGTCGCCTTCCCTGTCGCCGCTGTGTTCCTGCCATGGGCGAAGGCACGTGCGGTCAGATGGTCAGCCGCGGCCGGCTTTGCCGGAACCTCTGTTGCCTACTTCCTGGAAAGCCGAGGCACCCTTGTGGCGGTGCAGCCTGCCGCGCTGACGGGCTCTGGCCTGGCATTCATCTTCTGGGGGATCCTGGCCGCCGCCGCTGCGGCCTTGCTGGGTCAGACCAGTTCCAAGTAAACTTAACTTTACGTAAAGTCTACTTGACATTCTCCTGCTGACACCCTATGCTGCGGACATGGCACTACGATCGAAGGTTCGACAGTTCAGGGAATCGAAGGGGCTTCGTCAGGACGACTTGGCCCGAGAGGTCGCGGTTTCCCGTCAGACCATCATCGCTGTGGAAAAGAATGGCTACACCCCTTCCACCGAGCTCGCTTTGCGCCTCGCCCGTGTTCTTGGGGCGACCGTCGAGGAGCTGTTCAGCCTGGAGGATTGAGATGAGTCGCTCGGGCCTGTGGTCAGAGATCTCCGCGCCTCTGGTGGCGCTGGCGGTAGCCTTCGGCGCAGCGATTCTGCATCTCCCCGCCCTGCTCGTAGTGATGTCCCTGGTCTGGTTCGGGCCGGCTCTCCTTCGTCTCGCCGGCGCCTTGGATCCGCTCGACGAACGCGAGACCGAGGTCAACCGAGTTGCCCAACAGGCCAGCCTCTCGGTGCTGCTGGTCCTCGTTACCGTCCTGCCGTTTCTGCTGAAGGTCGGGGACACTCGCGACGCGCCCTCTTTGCGCAGCGAGTGGCTCGACGTCGGTTTCCTGGTGACGGTGATCTTCTATCTGCGTGCGGCGGTCATGCTGCACTACACCGTGCCGCGCACCGTGGCAGCGCACGTGGCGGGATTCGCGGCGACGCTTACGGCTACCCTGGGGATTCTCGGCAACGCGTGGTTCTACCCTGGCAACCTGCCGACCATCTTCTTTTTTGTGCCTCTCATCTGCGTGCTGCCGCACGCGGCGGCGTTGCTCTGGAAGCCCCTCGCTGCGGCCATGTGGGCCGGAGGGGCTGGCATGACGGCCCTGGTCGTACTGGGCATACCGAGCCCGCTCGAGATGGTCTGCGCTCTTGGCCTGCTGGTGCTTCCATGGCTCCTCGCCGCCTACTGGATCTTCAGCGCCAGGAACGAGAAATAAGTCCGACGCCCGGGCGGATCTCGAACCAGCGGCGTGGCCATGGATTCCCTCTACTCCTCCAGCGACTCCTTGGCGAGGCGTTGCACGGCGCGCAGGTCGGTCTTACCCGTGCCCAGCAAGGGCAATTCGTCGACGCTGATGAAGTCGTCCTTCTTCGGGATGAAGAGGTTGGGCAGGCCGCTGGCCGTGAGCTTCTCGATCAACTCCGGGATCGTCTCGACATCGACCGTGTGAACAACGGCGAGGCGCTCGCCGCGACGCTCGTCGGTAATCCCCGTCACGGCGAAGGCTCGGTCGTCAATCTCTGCTATTTCCTGCAAATGCTCCTCCACCACGCCGTGCGGCACCATTTCTCCGGCGATCTTGGAGAATCGTGACAGCCGATCGGTGATGCTCAGGAAACCGTCCTCGTCGAGCATGCCGATATCACCCGTGACATACCACCCACCGCGCATCGCCTTCGCGGTCAGGTCGGGGCGATGGAGGTAACCGTTCATGATGTTGGGTCCCTTGACCAAGATCATGCCGGCCTCGCCCGGCGGCAGCAGGTCAAAAGTGTCGGGATGGACGATTCGCACCGACACGCCGGGGAGGGGCTGCCCGACCGTACTCCGGCGCTGCGCCGGCTGAAAGTAGCCCGGGCCACGATAGTCGGGGGCGTTCAGCGCAACGGCAGGAGCACATTCCGTAGTTCCGTAACCCTCGTGAACGCCGATGCCGAAATGGTCCGTGAAGGCCCGTGCGCCACGTTCGGTGAGCTTTTCCGCACCGGCCACGACGAGGCGTAGAGATCCGAACTGCGCGGGGGTGCATCGACGCACGTAGAGCTGCAGGAAGGTCGGCGTGGCAATCAGAACCGTGAGCCGGTAGCGCTGGATCATGTCGCCAATGACGGCGGCATCGAGCGGGTTCGGATGATAGACGACCGCCATGCTGTTGCTGACCGCGAGCCAGAGGGTGGCCATATAGCCGAACGAGTGAAAGAAAGGCAGGATCCCCATGATGCGGTCGTGCTGGGATGCCTGCATGACCTGTGCGGCTCCCTCGACATTGGTCTCGATATTGAATTGAGTTAGCTCAATGCCTTTCGGGTCGCCCGTGCTGCCGCTGCTGAAGATGATGGTCAGGATGTCATCGGGTCCCATCCTGCCGCGGCCCCCACAGGCACGCTCGAGGACACCGAGGGGCGCAAAGAGCGCCAGAAACAAAGCCGCTATCCGGTCACCGAACCCGATGCCCTTGGCCACGTCCTCGATCCATATCGGCTCAACACCATCGGGCAACTCGAGTTTCGCCTTCGCCACGAACATGCCGCTGGTTACGACGGTCTTGAGGCCGGACTGCCGCGCTGCCGAGCTCATGCCGGCCTGGCCCGCGGTGTAGTTGAGGTTGACGCTCACCCGCCCAACCAGCGCCGCAGCGATATTCACCAGGGCGCCCGCGACGCTAGGCGGAAGCAAGATCCCCACGCGACGCTGGCCTTCCCAGTGAGGCCTGAGCGCGCGGGCGAGAGCGATCATCCCGATCAGGGTCCCGATGCGCGTGACTCGAGGCCGCCTGCCGTCGGCCATGGCGAAGCGGAACGGCCGCACCCGCGCCCGGCGAATGAAGGCCAGGCAAATGGGCCGGCTGTCGGTCCTACGAATTCCCCAGGCAGCGGTCGCGAGCTCGCGAACTGCCGCCCGTACCTCGTGGATCGGGGAACCGGGCGGCAACGGCTCACCAAAGCAAACCGTCACCGGGTACGGAAAGCGACGTGGAAGCTTGGTGATGAAGCGACCGCCGGAACGGCTGAAAATACTCCCCCAGACGCGGTCCAGGTTGACCGGGATGATAGGCGTGTCGCGCCCCTCGACAATACGCTGGTAGCCGCGCTGGAAGGGCAACATCACTCCGGTCCGGGTGATCTGCCCCTCAGGGAAGATGCACACGAGCTCCCCTTCATCGAGGCATTGCCCGGCCCGCTTCAATGCCTTCAGCAACTCCTTCGGCCCCGCGCCGGGCGAGATCGGGATCGCCCCCAACGATTTCATGAAGGGTTTGAATAGCGGGTAGAAGAAATATGTCGAATCGACCACGAAGTGAATCGGGCGATCGATGCTGGCCAGAAGCAGCATTCCGTCGATGAAGGAAACGTGGTTGGGCACCAGCAGTGCGCCGCCCTCCTGCGGGACACGGCTGCGATCCACCACGTTGAGCCGATAAACGGTGTGGGTCATCAGCACCAACACGAGGCGGAGGAACGCGTCGGGCATCAATCGCAGGGCCCAGAGCGTGCCCCCAGCAACGGCGATTGATGCCGCCAGCAGAATGCTGGATGGCGACAGACCGAGTTGCGCGAGCGCGCCGGCCGCCACCGAGCCCGCCAAGATACCGGCAAAAACGAAGATGTTGGCGACGGCGATGACCGAGCCGCGCCGATCGGCCGGCGCACGCCACTGCATGATCGCGTGGATCGGGACCAGCACGAGACCGCTGGATACCCCGAGCAGTGTCATGAGCACGAGAGTCCAGAGGAGCCCGGGTGCCAGAAGGCCAAGCAGCAGGGTGGCCAGCGCCATGCCCATGGCACCCAGCGGCATGAGGCCGTACTCGACCTTGCCGGCCGACAGCTTTCCCGCAAAGACGCTGCCTATGGCGATGCCGATGCCAAGGACAGCCAGGGGCAAGCCGGCGAGCGAATCGCTGAGCCCGAGGGTGGACTTGCCGTAGATCAGAATGTCCTGTCCGAGGAGGCTGGCGATCGCCCACAGGTAGACCGAGCCGATCGTCGCCAGTCGCAGCACTCGGTCCGAGCGGATCGCGACCCAGGCACCCCGCAGTGTCGCCGCCATGCCGCCTGCCGAGCGAGCCGCGGGAACTCGCGGCACGGTGAACGCAGCGACAAGGCCGACAAAGGCCAGTCCCGTAAGAATTGCGCCGACGAGCCATGGCCGGCCCCCCGAGAGGTCACCGAGCAGGCCCGCGGCGGCGGTGCCTGCGATGATCGCCAGCATCGTCCACATCTCCAGCAGGCCGTTGCCTTCTGAGAGCTTCTCGTGAGGCAGGACCTCCGGCAGGATGCCGAACTTTGCGGGGCTGAACAACGCACTCTGAGCCCCCATGAAGGCCAAGATGAAGAATGGCATGAACGGCTCGTCAGGCGTCACGTAGAGGGCATACGTGACCCCCCCCATGAGCAGGACCTCGAATACTTTCATGCCGAGGATGATCGTCCTCTTGCTGATCCGGTCGGCGATCACCGCAGCGGGTAGAGAAACGATCATCAGCGGCAACGTCAGGGCCACGAAGGCGAGCGTGGTTTGGGTCTGGGAAGCCGTTTCGTAGGCCGGCGTGCCAACAGCGGCTACGACGCTGCGCATGGCCAGGAAGGCCAC
>JAUWTE010000262.1 GCA_030609765.1 Acidobacteriota bacterium | reverse complement strand
GGTGTGCGCCTGGGTGCATCCGGAGACAGGCGAAAGCTTTGCCGGGAATCCCGCTGATTACTATTCGGAGAAGGCATCGTGAAGCGAAGAGAGTTCATCAAGCTCGGCGCCTACGGCGTCGCGGGTACTACCTTGCTGGGCGGTGTCACAACCGACTGGTTCAGCCTGTACGGGAATCCCCTCTTCAATCCGCTCACCGACGGCGACAAGGTGGTCCCGTCCTTCTGTGAGCTCTGCTTCTGGAAGTGTGGGATTCTCGCGCACGTCAAAGACGGTCGCGTTACCAAAATCAAGGGCAACCCCAAGGACCCGCTCTCCAGGGGTCGCCTGTGCCCGCGCGGCACCGGTGGAACCGGGTTGCTGTACGACCCCGACCGGTTGAAGACGCCGCTGAAACGCGTCGAGAGGCGCGGCAGCCAGGAGTTCGAGGAGATCTCCTGGGACACGGCGCTCAACGAGGTCGCCGGCAACTTCGAGCGCATCAAGGCGGAGTACGGTGCCGGCGCCCTGGCGCTGTTCCTGCACGGCTACGGCGGCAACTGGATGCGGCACCTCTTCAAGGCCTATGGCTGCCCCAACATCGCCGCACCTTCGTATGCTCAGTGCCGCGGCCCGCGTGACGTTGCCTTCGACCTGACCTATGGGTCGGGTGTCGGCTCGCCCGAAAACACCGACATGCGCAACAGTCGCTGCCTGGTGCTGATCGGTAGCCACCTGGGCGAGAACATGCACAACACGCAGGTGCAGGACTTCGCCGAGGCCATCCGCAATGGCGCCGACATCATCGTGGCGGACCCGCGCTTCTCAGTCGCCGCCTCGAAGGCCACACACTGGCTGCCTGTGAAGCCTGGAACCGACCTCGCGCTCCTGCTCGCCTGGATGAACGTCATCATCGGCGAGAAGCGCTACGACCGTGAGTACATCGACAACTACGCATACGGCTTCGAGCAGCTCGAGGCTCACGTTGCACCGTACACGCCGGAGTGGGCCTACCCGCGCACCGGAATCGAGCCCGACCTTATCCGGAGGACGGCGCGTCTGATGGCCTCGGCGCGGCCAGCCACTCTCGTTCATCCCGGCCGCCACGTCACCTGGTACGGCAACGACACGCAACGAAGCCGTGCGATCGCCATTCTGAACGCTCTGTTGGGCTCCTGGGGCCGCAAGGGCGGCTTCTTCATGCCCTCCGAGATTGAGCTACCAGCGTACGAATACCCCGGATACGTTGAGGCGGATAGCAATGCGGCCGACCAGCCCGAGGCCAGCCCCTACCCGCTCGCCGACCAGGTACTCGCGCAGGGTCTTTGTGAGGCGACGATTCCGGGCGTTCGCGAGGCCGAGCACATCAAGGCTTGGATGGTGTACGGGTCGAACCTGCCGACATCGATCCCCAATCCCGAGCAAACCCGCAAGGCCATCCAGGAGCTCGAGTTCCTGGTGACGGTCGACGTGTTGCCGGCGGAGATCGTCGGCTGGTCCGACATCGTTCTGCCGGAGGCAACGTATCTCGAGCGCTGCGATGAGCTCTACACCCCCTACTACCGGCAGCCCTACATCGCCGTGCGCCAGGAGGTTGTGCCCCCCATGTACGACTCCAAACCGGGCTGGTGGATCGCCCGCGAGCTGGGTATGCGCATCGGCCTGCCGGAGTTCTTCCCCTGGAAGGACTCCATCGAGTATGCGAAGACGCGCCTCGAGAGCGGTGGCTACGACTGCGACGCGCTGCAGAGGGATGGCGTCATTCTGGGCGAGCCCGGACCTCTCTACTACGAAGAGGGGGCAGCGCCGGAGTTCTACACCGAATCCGGCAAAATCGAGCTCTACTCGAACGCGCTCGCCAGTCACGGCTTCGACGCCATGCCGACCTATCACGACGACGAGATCGAGGAGCCCCCGCAGGGTTACTACCGGCTGCTGTTCGGCCGCGCTCCGGTCCACACCTTCGGACGCACCACCAACAACCGACTGCTCTCCGAGGTCTATGACAGCAACGCCGTGTGGGTGAACACGGACGTCGCCAAGAGATGGGGCTTCGAAGACGGCGAGCTGATTCACCTGCAGAATCAAGACGGCATCCTGTCGACCTTCTCTGCACCTGTGAAGGTCACATCACGCATTCGACCCGACGCTGTGTACATCGTTCACGGCTACGGCCACAAATCGAAGAAGCTGCGCTTTGCCCACGGCAGAGGCATTGACGACAATGAGATGGTCAGTCGCTACAAGGTCGACCCGATCATGGGCGGCACCGGCATGAACGTGAATTTCGTCACCTTCGTGCGAGCGGCGGACGTCCCCACGGCGGCTCCCGGAAGCCCCGAGCGCCTGGGGAGTCCTGAGAATACCGAGAACGCTGCGTCCACGGTGGAGGCGCACGCATGAGCGACAACAAGCGCTACGCCATGGTGATCGACACGAAAACGTGCGTCGGCTGCGCCGCCTGCGTTATCGGCTGCAAGACGGAGAACGGCGTTGCCGAGGGCTTCGCGCGTGACTGGATTTTCACCCACACCTCGGGCACGTTTCCCGACCTGCAGATGACGATTCGCACGGAGCGCTGCAACCACTGCGTTGATGCTCCGTGTGTGACTAGCTGCCCGACCGGCGCCTCACACTACGGCCCCGGCGGAACGGTGCAGGTGAACAGGGACAAGTGCACGGGATGCAAGGCGTGCATCGCCTCATGCCCATACGACGCCCGCTTCGTCGACCCGCGCACGGGGACGGTGGACAAGTGCACCTACTGCATGCACCGCATCGAGAACGGCATTCCCACGACGGCATGCCAGGAGGTCTGCCCGACCGAGAGCATCTTCTTCGGCGACCTGAACGACCCGAAGAGCAAGGTGTCTGAGTTGCTGGACACGCGCGAAAGCTACACCTTGCTCCCCGACGCCGGCACCAAGCCGATGCACTACTTCCTCAGGTGAGGTGACGATCATGGATGAATTCACGAGCACACGTTCGAATCACCTCATCGATCCGGTCCTGCACGCCTGGGGCACCGAGGTGCCGATTTACCTGTTTCTGGGCGGAATGGTCGCGGGGATCATGCTCCTGAGTGGACTCATGGCGCTACGCAGGACTGACGACCGCACCTCTCACGCCCTGTCGCTTCTGCCCTGGGCGAGCCCGTTTCTGATCTCGCTCGGCATGATGTTTCTCTGGCTCGATCTCGAGAACGGTTTCAACGCCATCCGTTTCTATTTCGTGTTTCAGCCCGGCTCGCCGATGTCGTGGGGCTCATGGATTCTGCTCGGTATCTATCCGGCGTCGATCCTGCTCGCCTGGACACTCTCGCCGGCGGCTTTTCGAGAAACGTGGCTGCGGCGCCTGTCATCCGTGCCGGCCCTCGAGAGCATCAGCAAGTGGGCGATGGAGCGTACCCCGTTTCTGGCGATGGCCAACATCGTCATGGGGGCGGCCCTGGGCATCTACACCGGAGTCCTGCTCGGCACGATGGCGGCACGCCCGCTGTGGAACTCGGCAATCCTGGGCCCGCTGTTTCTGGTTTCGGGGGTCTCTACCGGGGCCGCGTTCATGCTGCTGTACCGCTTGAACGATAAGGAGCGCGTCTTCCTCGGCAGGCTCGATATGGGATTGATCACCACCGAGCTGCTGTTGCTCGCTCTCTGGATGATCGGCCTGTCCACAGCCGGAGCGGCATCGCGGGGCGCGCTGGGCGCAATCCTGGGCGGGCCTTACACGGCTGCGTTCTGGACCTTGGTCGTCGCCCTCGGGCTGCTCACCCCTTTGATTGGCGAGTGGATCGAGCTCAAACACGGCGCCATCCCGGGTCGCCTGCCGGCGATTCTGGTGCTGGTCGGCGGCCTCTCGCTACGCTGGATTCTGGTTTATGCCGGCCAGTTCACGAGCTGGGCGGGCAACGTTACGGCAGCATTGCACTGAATAGCATTCAATCGCGAATGTTGAGATCGAATCGCGAATGTTGAGACTGAATCGGGGATAAAGAGAATGAGGCTCACGACAGTGAAGCTCGAGACGACGAAACGGAGGCAACGATGACGCCAAAGTCCTATTGGAACCCATACCTAGCGGGCATCGTTCTGGGGCTCGTGCTGCTGGGGTCGTTTCTGATCGCCGGCCAGGGCCTGGGAGGCAGTGCCCTTCCCAAGCGCACGATCGCCCTCGTCGGGAGCCGCGTGGCACCGGAAGCGAGCGCGAATAATCCCGTACTCAGTGGCTACCTCGAAGACGACACCAATCCTCTGAAGAACTGGATCGTCGTCGAGATGATCGGCGTCATGATGGGCGGATTCATCGGTGCCGTGAGCGCCGGTCGCTTCAAGGCGACCGTCGAGAAGGGACCTCGGGTCTCCACGAAGGCACGCCTCTACTACGCTCTCGGCGGCGGCGTCATCATGGGTTTCGCGGCCGGGCTGGCGCGGGGCTGCACCTCCGGCCAGGCGCTCAGCGGCGGTGCGCTCCTGGCCACGGGTAGCTGGGCATTCATGTTGATGGTGTTCGCGGGTGGCTACACGTTCGCCTACTTCGTGAGGAGGCAATGGACATGAGCGGCCTCTTCCCTCTCGAGTTCATCAACGAGGAAGCCCACCTGCTCACCGGCATCCTCATGGGCTTCTTCTTCGGCTTCACCCTCGAACGCGCCGGCTTCGGCAACGCCCGCAAGCTGGCGGCACAGTTCTACTTCCACGACATGACGGTCTTCAAGGTCATGTTCACGGCCATCCTGGTGGCCATGGTGGGCCTCTATAGCCTGGTCGCCGTCGGCGTGGTCGACATGTCCAGGATGTGGATCAACCCGACCTTTATGTGGGCCCAGGTCATCGGCGGGTTCTTGCTCGGAGTGGGCTTCATCGTCAGTGGCCTATGCCCCGGCACCTCCATGGTGTCGATGTTCTCCGGACGCCTGGATGGTCTCGTTGCCTTCATCGGTATGTTCATCGGCTCGTTCGTGTTCATCGTCTCCATCGACTGGTTTCCGTCGCTCGCGCGACTCTACGTGGCCGGCTCGATGGGCACGTCGACCCTTCCTGAGGTTCTCGGTGTCTCGGCTCCGGTGTTGATCCTTGCGATCGTCGTGATGGCCGGGTTCGGGATGATCGGCGCCGAGGTGGTTGAAAGGACTTTTCAGAAGCGGCGCGAGATGGTGGAGCTCACCCCTGCGCCGACGCCGCGCGCGCGGAACTGGAAGTTCGCCCTCACGGGCTCGCTGGCCATGCTCGTGGTC
>JAUWTE010000400.1 GCA_030609765.1 Acidobacteriota bacterium | reverse complement strand
TATGCTGGTATAACGTACCGAATCAGCAAACTGGTTTCTCTGACGCTGGCCTATAATCTTCTGGACGTCGACTATTCCGGCACCGTCGGTTCCAAGGAATTCCTTTGGAAGGGGCGCGTCGGTGGTCCGGGATTGGGTATACGCTTCACATTCTGATCCAGCGCCGGGAAGGCCTGATTGATTCTACAAGAAACCCGCCAGGAGTAGAGAGAGATGGCAAAGAACCTATACATTGCAGCCATGGAGCCGAGAAGCGGCAAGTCGGTCATCGCCCTGGGTCTGATGGAATTGCTCTCGAGGCGTGTCCGGAACGTGGGCTTCTTCCGACCCGTCATTCCATCCAGGGATCAGCCTGACAAAGAACTCAACCTCATTCGTACCCGCTACAATCTATCGCACCCTTACGAAGACCTGTATGCCCACACCCATGAAGAGGCCCGATCCATGACAGCGGGCGGGCAGTACGAACCCCTTTTGAAGAGCATTGTCGACAGGTACAAGAAGCTGGAAAGCCATTGTGATTTCGTTCTGTGTGAGGGCACGGATTTCACGGGCGTGTCGTCCGCCTTCGAGTTCGAGTTCAACGCTGACGTGGCAAACAACCTTGGGTGTCCCGTGCTGGCCACCATCAGCGGTAGAGGCAAGTCCCCAGATCGGGTGACGGCTGCCGTTCTCGGAGCACGTGAGGTTTTCCGCGCGCAGGGCTGCACCCTCCTGGCAACCATCGTGAATCGGGTGAATCCGGAAGACGTCGCTGCCATCGAGCAAACATACACGGACAAAACGAAGGAGGAGGCACCAGTCTACATCTTGCCCGAAAACGAAATCCTGGGAAGACCCACGGTAGGTGAAATTGCCAGGACCCTCGACGGCGCGATCATCCGAGGGGCTCCGGACGCGCTGAGGCGAGAAGTCCTCGATTTCAAGATCGCTGCCATGCGATTGCCGAATTTCCTGGATCATATTTCGGAGGGGACCCTCGTCATAACGCCCGGCGACCGGGGGGACATCATCCTGGGAAGCCTCGTGGCAGGTTACGCTGACACCTACCCAACCATCGCGGGCCTTCTGCTCACGGGGGGGCTCGAGCCCGAACCGCAGATCGTGAAACTGATCGAGGGCCTCAGCGAGTCCCCGGCCCCGATTGTCAGCGTGGAGACCGACACCTACACGACCGCCATGAACCTGAACTCGGTGTGCGCGGTCCTGACACCGGACAACGACCGCAAGATAGCTACCGCGCTGGGTGTCTTCGAGACCCACGTGGATCTCAAGGAACTGGGCGACCGCATCGACGCGGCGCCCTCGACGCGGGTCACGCCGATCATGTTCGAGTATGACCTGATCGACCGGGCCCGGTCGGACCGACGGCACATCGTGTTGCCCGAAGGCACGGACGAGAGGATCCTCAGAGCATCTGAGATCCTGGGTCGTCGGAACGTGGTCGACATCACACTCCTCGGCACTGAGGAAGAGGTTCGGCACAAGAGCGGATTGCTGGGGCTCAACCTGGACGGGATCCCGATCGTGGATCCGGCCAGGTCCGAGCAAAGGAAGAAGTACGCAGAGGTCTACTGGGAGATGCGCAAGCACAAGGCAATCCACATGGACCAGGCCTGGGACGCCATGGGGGACGTCAACTACTTCGGGACGATGATGGTGCAGCAGGGTGCTGCGGACGGCATGGTTTCTGGCGCGATCCACACGACCCAGGCGACGATCCGGCCTGCCCTTGAGATCATCCGCACCCAACCGGGTCGTTCGATCGTGTCGAGCGTATTCCTCATGTGCCTCGAGGACCGGGTCCTCGTCTACGGGGATTGTGCGATCAACCCTGACCCGAATCCGGAGCAGTTGGCCGACATCGCGATCAGCTCTACGGAAACGGCCCAGAAGTTCGGCATCGAGCCGCGCATCGCGATGCTCTCCTACTCGACCGGTGCGTCGGGCAAAGGGGAAGACGTAGAGAAGGTCCGAGAGGCAACCCTGATTGCGAGGAAACTGAGGCCTGACCTGAAGATCGAAGGACCAATCCAGTACGATGCAGCCGTGGACGCAGGCGTCGCCCGGACCAAGTTGCCCGAGAGCGAGATTGCTGGCCGTGCCACGGTCTTCATCTTCCCGGATCTGAACACGGGCAACAACACCTACAAGGCGGTCCAGCGATCTGCCGGCGCCGTTGCGGTCGGCCCCGTCCTTCAGGGGTTGAACAAACCGGTCAACGACCTGAGCCGCGGTTGCACGGTCACCGATATCGTCAACACGGTGGCCATCACGGCCATCCAGGCCCAGTCGATGAAAGGTGCTTGATGAGAATCCTGGTCCTCAACTCCGGAAGCTCGTCGATCAAGTACAAGCTGTTCGACATGACGGATCGATCGATTCTCGCTTCAGGCCACGTGGAACGAATCGGCGAAGAAACCAGTGCTTTGAACCATCAAGCTCGCACCGCGAAGGGGGATCTTGCCGAGACCTCCAAGACGGGCAGGGTCGCGGATCACCGGGAGGGGATGAAGTGGATCGTCGAGGCTCTGTCCGCCACGAAGACAGCCGAGGATGAAGACGGGCTGGCCGGGATCGGCCATCGCGTTGTCCACGGCGGAGAGGATTTCACGCAACCGACCTTGATCGATCATGAGGTGCTCGACGTGATCCGCCAGAACGTTCCGTTGGCCCCTCTTCACAACCCGGCAAACCTGATCGGCATCGAGGTCGCCCTGGAGGCCGTTCCCGATTTGCCGCAGGTCGCGGTCTTTGACACGGCCTTCCACCAGTCGATTCCGCCCAGGGCCTTCCACTATGCGATCCCCCACGAGCTGTATGCCCAACACCGCGTGCGCCGCTACGGGTTCCACGGAACCTCTCATCAGTACGTTGCCGGACAAGCAGCCGCCTTCCTGGAGAGACCTCTTGAGTCCCTGAACCTCATCACCCTGCACCTGGGGAACGGAGCCAGCGTTGCTGCCGTCGAGAAGGGCAGATGTGTGGACACATCGATGGGCATGACACCCTTGGAAGGGTTGATCATGGGTACCCGCTGCGGAGACATCGATCCTGCGGTTCACTTCTATTTGCTGAGGGAAGCCGGTCTGTCACCGGATGACCTGGAATCGATCCTCAACAAGGAGAGCGGCCTCAAGGGACTCTCCGGGACGAACGACATGCGGGAGGTGCTCGAGAAGGCCGAATCAGGAGACGATCGGGCGCAACTGGCGATCGACATGTACTGCTATCGCGTGAAGAAGTATATCGGCGCCTACCTGGCTGCTCTTGGAAGTGTCGATGCCCTCGTCTTCACCGCCGGGATCGGCGAGCGTGCGGCATCGATTCGAGCGTCCTGCTGCCGGGGACTCCCGGGGCTGGGTATCGTCCTGGATCCTGCGAAGAACCGAGCGAACGCACAACCGCCCTTTGAGATCCAGGCCACCGGCAGCGCGGTGAGGATTCTCGTAATCTCTACGGACGAAGAACTCCAAATCGCGGAACAGACCCTCGAGCTGATCCAGAACCGGAAGGAACCTCGCGATGTCTGAGAACATGCCTCCGGATCCCGACCGCGAGCGATTGCGTGATCTCAGCACGGACCGTGTGCGGCGGGGAATGGAATTCACTATATGACTCAAGTGAGCATGCGGAGGGCGGCAAGCCGCGTGCCCTTCGCAGTAGGATGCCTACGTACCCCGCGTGCGCTGCCGTCGGCTGAGTTGCGCTGCAGGGAGCCCCGTTCTAGAGTCGATTCCAGACGCGGTGGGAGGGGCGCCTCGCAACCGCATCCGACGTGCGAAGGGGGCCATCGCGTCCGGGGAAGTGCAGGTGATGGACCACCGGCCGCGGCGACGACCGGTGTATGAGAGTGAAGGAGGGAAGCATGGAGTCGCTCGGTCATGACTCCCCGAAGGAGAAGCAGGAAGACGGGGGGCGGGCGCTTTCTCGTCGGGGGCTGCTCAAGAGTTTCGCCGGGTTCGTGGTGGGGGGCGGCGTGGGAGC
>JAUWTE010000421.1 GCA_030609765.1 Acidobacteriota bacterium | reverse complement strand
TGCCGAGATCGCATCAAGATCCCTGAAGGCAGCCGGGTCAGCATCGGCGATCTGCGCCGGGATCTTCTCCAGCAACAAGCTCCACCTGAGGTCATCCAGACCGTCGATGAACCGCGCGTACCCTTCCGCGGCCGGGTCCTCGCCGAGGTATCGCTGGTACATCTTCACGATACTTTTCAGCATCGGCAAATAGGGCCTTGCCGCAGTGGTCGTCGACGCCGCCTCGCTATCGATCCAGGCGATTGCCACCTTCGAGATCCGGCCCGGTGATTCCTGCTGCAGCCGGATCAGCAGCTCGATGTCGAAAGCAAAGCGTTTCTCCATCAGGTCATCGACCAAGTCGGGGAACCGATCGCCACGGAACGCCTTGAATCCACACTGGGTGTCTACGATCTCCCCGAGCAACGGCAAGAGTCTCTTCCACAGATAGATAAAAAGCTTGCCGCGTGTATTACGCAGCCCCGTCTTGACCACCACCGAAGTGGGCTCTCGCCGCGAGCCGATCGCCGCGACCTGACCTTGGCTGACGATGTCCTCGACCAGCAACCCGACCTGCCCGAGGTGGGTCGACAGATCGGCATCGGTGTACAGGATGATCTGGTTGTCGTGCTCTTGTTGCGCCGCGCTCCACATCCCGTAAGCCACGGAGCCGCCCTTCTGGCTGTCGCGGGTGGAGGTCATCGGGCGAGTTGCCGGCGAGTCGTTCCTGATCGCGTCCTCGAGGAAGAGAACGTGCACCGAGTCACCGCCGTAGCGACGATCGAGGATCTCCTGAGCAATCAGGCCACTATTCTCCGGACAGCCATCGTCGACGACGAACATGTCCCAGCTGAAGTTCGGCGCGTCGTCGAACAACCAATCGAGCTGGTCGATCTTGCGGATCATGAAGTCTTCGCCGTGCTCGTGCTCCTCGGGCCGCAGAATGCGCACATTCTCGAGATAGAGGGCGAAAACCACGGAAATGTGGACGCTGTCCTCGATACTGCGAACGATCTGTTTCGACCGGGCCAGCTTCGTTGCCACGTGGGCGAACAGCGGCACTTCATTCCCGGCCTCGATGAGCTGCAACTCCAGGCGCTCGAGCGCGCCCCTTTCGGGATAGTCCGCGAGGATTTCGTCGGCCGCGGCGTACAGCCGCTGGATGTGATCCTCGTCGGTGGGCACGAACTGGCCCGGCGCCCCTGCGATGATGCTCTCGATCATTCCCTTTTCTTCCTGGCTACCCGTCAGTTCCCACTCACTCAGCCGGCGATTCCGATGGTGAGCTTTCTCCCGAAGGCACTCTCGAACAGGTCGGCTTGCTTCTCCGCCTCGACCAGCTCGACTCGTGGCGGGTCGCCGGCAAACAGGCTCAGATGGACCGTTCCTGGCCCGATCTCGACAGCCAGATCGCGAACCCTATTGGCGCGGCCCCGCTCGAGCTGTTCGGCAAGACGAAGGCATACCGCCAGCCGTAGCAGAAGTGTCCGGTCGCCGTTGTCCAACGCCTGCTGGTAGTGCCCCGGCCGCGGACGGCCCTTGCGATGGTAGCGCACCAGCAGAGTCAGTAGCGCAAGCTCGCGGTGCGTCATGCCGGGCAGAAGCCCCGTGTCGATCAAGTAGGCCCCGTGGCGGTGATGACCGTGGTACCCGACGGCCATACCGATGTCATGCAACCACGCTGCATCATCGAGAATGCGGGCCGCCTCCGCGCCATATCCATGCAGGGGCTCGAGCTCGTCGAACAGACGGGCCGCGAAATGGCGCACCTGCTTCGTGTGCTCGGCGGGCTGTGGGTAGCGGGCGAAGAGATTCTGAATGCCGAATGAGCGCACGTCCGGGATCAGATGCGGTGCGGGCAGAAAGTGCCGGTAGAACGTGCCCTCCCTGAGGCCTTGGCCGGAAACGAACAGCCCGGGCAGGCCCGACTCGCGCAGCACGGTGCGATAGACGAGAGCACCCGCCACGATCACGTCGGCACGGTCGGGCTTGATGCCGACCACCTTTGTACGCTCGGTCCGGTCCATCGCGAGGAGGCGATCAACGAGCTCGTCCAGCTCTTCACGTCGCAGAAAGAAGCCATGGACCTGGCTCATCGGATAGTCACGACTTTTCTGCACGGCACGCACCAGGTTGCGCACCGTGCCGCCCATGGCGACAAGAGGGGCAGGCTCACCGCGCATCGACTCGAGCACACCCGACAATTGCTCACGCACCTCGGTTACGAGCTGTTTGATCTCCTTCTTCTTTGGCGGATCCGATGCCAGATGCGCCTCGGTGAGCCGTACGGCGCCGAGCGGGTAGTCCTGGCCCTCGATGAATTGCCGCTGGCGCATGCGCGAGAGTTGCACCGTGCCGCCGCCCAGGTCCATCACCCAGGCGTCCTCCAACGAGAAGCTGTTGGCCACCGCGAGCACGCCCGTGCGGGCCTCGTCTTCGCCCGACAGAACGCTGACCTCGAGCCCCAGCCGCCCCACCTGATCGAGGAAAGCGTGACGATTCTGTGCCTCACGGACGGCACTCGTGGCTACTACGTGGACATGCGCCAGGTCGGTGTCCCGAGCGAAGTCGGCGTAAAGCTGCAAGGCGCCGAAGGCGCGCCACATGGCGGCTTCGCCGAGAACCCCCGTCGCGGCTAGGCCCTCAGCCAGCCGCACGGGTTCGCGAATCTGGTCGGCCAGATAGAACCACTCGCCAGGCTCGTAAGCGTAGACCACCAAACGGGCGGTATTCGATCCGAGATCAACGATGCCGATTCGTCGCATGACCAGCTTCCGGACTCCAATCTCACGAGGAGTGTACTCCGGGGAGCGTAACTGAATCTGTGCAGTTTAACGGCCGATTGACGAACCGTTCATCAAATCTTCATAGACCGAATCTACAGTGATGATGTTGTGGTCCATTCCTCCAGCGAGACATCCGGAGAACACTGGAAATGAAGAAAGCTACGCTCGCACTGATGCTCCTTGCGCTCGTCGCCTGCGGCCGATCTGACGGCCCCTCACGAACGCTGATCCAGAACAAGGGTTCCGACACCTTGGTGAACGTCGCACAGGCCTGGGCCGAAGCGTACAAAGACATCAATCCCAACACGGCCATCGCCGTCACCGGCGGCGGTTCCGGCACGGGCATTTCCTCCCTCATCAACGGTACTGTCGACCTCGCCAACGCCAGCCGTGCGATGAAAGACAGCGAGGTGGAGATGGCCCGGCAGAATGGCGTCGATCCCAAGCAGTGGGTTGTCGGTTACGACGCGCTCGCGGTCTTCCTCCATCCCGCCAATCCTGCGAGTTCCTTCACCCTGGCGCAGCTGGCGGAGATTTACGGCGAGGGAGGCACGGTCGAGAGCTGGGATCAGTTGGGTATCACGGTGCCAGGCTGTGACAGCGGCGAGATCGTGCGAGTGAGCCGGCAGAACAACTCGGGCACCTACGTCTACTTCCGCGAGGCAGTGCTCGGCAAGGCACGCGACTACAAGATGGGTTCTCTCGACATGCATGGCTCCAAGGACGTTGTGGAGCTGGTCGAGAACACTCCCTGCGCCATCGGTTACAGCGGCCTCGCCTACGCCACTGATCACGTCCGGATGCCGTGCATTTCGACCGAGGAGGGTAGCGCATGTGTGTCGCCCTCAACGCAGTCCGCTATCGATGGTACCTACCCGATCGCCCGACCCCTATTCATGTACACCGACGGCGATCCCACCGGAGCGGTCAAGGAGTACCTGGACTGGATCATGAGCGATGAAGGTCAGTGCATCATTCAGAAAAAGGGTTACGCG
>JAUWTE010000424.1 GCA_030609765.1 Acidobacteriota bacterium | reverse complement strand
CGGCCGGGAGCTAGGCTTCACCTGGCGCCATATCGCTGCCTCCATGCTCGCTCTTCTGAGCGCAGCGATCGTTCTTTTCGCCATGGGGAGGATCTGGTGGTGCAAGTGCGGCGAGACGTTTCTCTGGTCCGGCGACATCGTGAGCACGCACAACTCTCAACACCTCTTCGATCCTTATTCCTTCACCCATGTTCTTCACGGCATCGCCCTGTACGGCATTCTCTGGCTCCTGCTCGGATCGAGCACAACACCTGCTTCCCGTGCGGTGATCGTCATCGCTATCGAGTCCGCTTGGGAGATCTTCGAGAACACCAGCTTCGTCATCGAGCGCTACCGAGAGACCACCGTCTCGTTGGACTATTACGGCGACAGCATCCTCAACTCGTTGTCCGACATCGTGGCCTGCTTCGGGGGCACCGTCGTAGCGATGACGGCGCCGGTCTGGGCGTCCGGAGTACTCATCGTCATCGTCGAGGTGGCGCTGTTGATCTGGATTCGTGACAGCCTTCTGCTCAACATCGTGATGCTGGTCTTTCCCCTCGACGCCATCAAAGACTGGCAGGTGAGCCGCATCATCTGACTCCCGGGAAGCTCGAGTGGCTAGCCCGCGCCCGGTGCTGGTCGATGCCCTCCTGACAGCTTCAACTCTCCTGCGCCGGGGCTCGAGTCTTTTCAGCACCAACTCGCCTGGTGCTCGGGGCGACTGAGGATCTCCTGCACGTTGGCTTCGATGATCCTGTACCCGAGGTTGCCGTAGAGCTTCTGCCTTCCCTGATTGAGGACATATGTGGGACTGCCCTCGACTCTGTACTCATCACGCAGCTCAACGTCACGGCAGAGGGCAGCCATCGCCTCGCCCCTCTTGAGCTTCTGCTCGACCGCACCCATCGGCAGCGCCATCTCCTCGGCCAGGGCCCAAAGGCAGTCCATGTCGGAGATGTTCTGTCCATCGCGAAAGAACGCCCGACGGACACGCCAGGTGAGCTCCTCGGAAGCACACCTGTCACCTGCCGCCGCACCCGCCTCGGAGCCAATCTCGCCGTCGCCCTCGGCCAACTGAACAGCTTTGATGAGATGGTGACTGACTGCCGAGGAGGTCGGAATTGTCCTCGTCCAGGCGTCGGGGCTCAAATCGATGTGCGGGAATTCACTACAAATCTCGCGAACGTGCTCGCTGTACCCCGGGAACCCACCACGATCCTCCCAGCCCACACCGATACGATGCGCAGTTGAACCGAAGATGGGAATGAAGTGCTGGGTGATCTCGATGTCGGAGCCGAACTGGCTCTCGAGCTCATCGAGCCGGATCTGGGCGACATAGGCCCAAACGCAGAGGGTGTCGGAGAAGTATGAAACCTGGATTTTGTCGGACATATGAAGGCCTACGATATCTCGAGGAGCGCCGGCTCGATTCGGTCGAGGGCCTCCTGCGATGTGCCCCTCCAGATGCGTAACCGTACCCGGCAAAGAGCGAGGGGACAACTCGCGGACGGCCAGGCAGTTATCCTGGTAGGCCGTGGTGGAAGAGTGAATACCTGCAGCAGCTTGATTCCTGCCTCCCGAGGGTTCGAGAATGGGCACCATGAAGAAGCTGATTGTTGGCATATCAGGGGCCAGCGGCGCCATCTACGGGATCCGCCTCTTGGAGGTGCTCCGTGACGTGCCGGACGTCGAGACCCATGTCGTCGTGTCGAGCGCGGCTCGTCTTACCCTCGCCCTGGAAACCGATTCCAAGCCGGACGTCTTCGAGAGCCTGGCAGACAAGCTCTACAAGACCAGCGATGTGGCTGCGGCCATCTCTTCCGGATCGTTCACGACTGTCGGTATGGTCGTGGTTCCATGCTCGATGAAAACGTTGTCCGGAATTGCCAACTCCTACGCCGACAACCTGCTGCTGCGGGCAGCAGATGTGGTTCTCAAAGAGCGCCGCAAACTGGTTCTCGTGGCCCGGGAAACACCTTTGCATCTCGGACACCTCCGACTCATGACGCAAGTGACCGAAATGGGCGCTGTCGTAATGCCGCCAATGCCAGCATTTTACCATCGCCCGCGCTCGATTCAGGATATTGTTGACCCCACGATCAATCGAATCCTCGACCTGTTTGGCATCGAACTGGATACCGAACTGGTCGAACGCTGGCAGGGACCACCCCACGAATAGTCAGCCGCCCGGTCAAGGGTGGCGACCACAGGAGAGTTGCTTGAGGAAGAAACCGACTTGGCCGGGGCTCCGCCCGTCCAGGGGAAGAACCGCGAAAACCAAGTCGGCGCCAGGCGAAACCACCGCCTCGAGTGATGCCGATGAGCATCCCGAGGACCTCGTCGAGCCCGAAGATTCGCTCCCGGAAATCACCCTCGAGCAGCTTCCCCAGCCTCTGCAAGAAGCAGCCGCGAGAGCTGGATGGTCCGAGCTTACGCCTGTCCAGGCCAAAGGGATTCCGTACCTCCTCGTCGGCCGCGACCTGATGATCCAATCGCGCACCGGAAGCGGAAAGACAGGTGCATTCATCCTGCCCATCATGGAGAAGATCGATACCGAGGACCTCCGCTGCCAGGCACTCGTCCTGGTTCCCACACGCGAGCTCGCCAGGCAAGTAGTCGAACACGCTGAGATTCTCAGCGGTCCCGACGGCATGCGTCCCGTGGCGGTGTACGGAGGCGTTGACTACGGCCCTCAACTCGACGCCTTTCGCCGCGGCGCCCCCCTGGTAGTGGGCACTCCCGGACGCATCCTCGATCACCTACTGAAAGGGAATCTTTCGCTGGATGGCCTCAAGATTCTCGTCTTCGACGAGGCCGACCGGATGTTATCGATGGGTTTTTATCCGGACATGAAGCGGCTGCAGCAATTCCTCCCCAAGCACCGCATCAGCGGCCAGATGTTTTCTGCCACCTTCCCTTCCCGGGTTCTACGGCTGGCCGGCCAGTTCCTCGATACCCCCGAGTTCTTGAGCTTGAGCCGTGATCGCGTGCATGTGGCGGCCACCGAACACATCTACTACGACGTCCCGGCGATGAAGAAGGACCGCAACCTGGTGCGGATCATCGAAATGGTGAACCCGACGTCGGCGCTCATCTTCTGCAATACCAAGGCAAACGTTCACTATGTCTCGGTGGTGTTGCAACGTTTCGGCTACGACGCCGATGAGCTCAGCTCGGACCTGAGCCAGAACGCAAGGGAGAAGGTGCTCGACCGAGTGCGCCGAGGGAAGCTGCGCTTCCTCGTAGCCACGGATGTAGCAGCGCGTGGCATCGATATCATCGAGCTTTCGCACGTCATCCAGTACGAGCCCCCGGACGACCCTGAAGCCTATATTCATCGCGTCGGCCGCACGGGGCGGGCTGGAGCAACCGGAGAGGCGATCACCCTCGTCTCCGGCATCGAGAGAATCGAGCTGCAGAACATCGGGCGGCGCTTCAACATCGATCTGCAGGAGCGCACTCCGCCCACTCCCGAGGAAGTGCGACAGATGGTCACCGAGCGTGTGACGGCGCTGCTCGAAGCACAGCTACGCGACCGTGACCGATTGCAGAAGGAGCGTATGCAACGCTTCGTGCCCCTCGCCCGCAGCTGGGGTGAGACAGAAGACGAGGTGGCGATCGTCGCCATGCTCTTGGATGACTATTACCAGGCGAGCCTGAACGCGCCACCAGAGGAGCCTGCATCCGAAGCGCCGGCCCAGCGATCCCAGCAGCCTGAAAGCCGGCCGCCACGCCGCTCCAAGGG
>JAUWTE010000431.1 GCA_030609765.1 Acidobacteriota bacterium | reverse complement strand
CGCAGGGCGGCCAAGGTCGACCCGATGCAGTCGCTACGGAACGGATAGCATCTGCGAGCCGGGCTTTCGCGCGCGGAAGTTGATCCCGACGGTACCGAAATCCCCCGCGGCGGATGCTTGCGGGGCGCCATCGAAGACCTCGGCCCTCCAGGTGATCTCGAAGTCGACGAAACCGGCGGCCACGACAGTGGCCTCGAGCTCTGCTTCCAGCAGAGCGCCGGCGATTCAGCCGGTCCAGAGGTCGATTTTCTGCTTCGCCTCATTGGAAACAGACCTCGCCACCAGGATGTCGCCGATCTGCAGGCGGCCGCCGGGCCGCAGCACCCGATCCATTTCTCCGAGCACCCGGCTCTTGTCGGGAGCCAGGTTAAAAACGCCGTTGGATAGCACGACGTCGGCCCATCCGTCGGGGACAGGCAGCGCTTCCATCAGCCCATCACGAATCTCGACCTGATCGAAGCCACCCTCGGAGGCAGCGTGCCGCGCCTTCTCGATCATCGCCGGTGTCATATCGACCCCGATCACGGCCCCACCGGGGCCGACCATGCGAGCCGCAACCATACTGTCGATGCCCGCACCGCAACCGAGATCCACGGCACGCTCACCCGGCGCGAGCACGCCCATTCTGAACGGGCAGCCGGTGCCGGCGAACGACTCGATTGCGATCTCCGGCACACCCTCGAGCCACTCGGGCTCATAGCCAACGATCTCCGTCAATCGGCGTCCCGTGTGAAAGTGGAACCCGTGGTTCGGGTCCTCCGCAACGACGCGGTACTCCTCACGAATGGCCTCGCGTAGGGTTTCGGCGTCGAGATCGATCACCGCTGCCTCGGGCACGAATGCTCTCTGTGGCTGTGCTCCCATCGGCCCTCTCCTCTAGGCGGTCGGCTTGATGTTGTGGTTGAGCCGGAAAAGGTTCGTCGGGTCGTACTTGTTCTTGAGCTCGACGAGGCGATCGTAGTTGGGTCCGTAGGCTGCCTTGACGCGATCCTCCTCATCCTCGGTCATGAAGTTGACGTACACGCTGCCGGAGGCAAACGGCGCCGAAGCATCGAAGAACTCGCGCGCCCAGCCGATGCATTTCTCGTCGTCCGCGGCATCGTCCCAGCGACCATGCACATTGAGCACGAAGTTGGTGCCGCGGTGCGGATAGGCCGTCGCGTCAGCGGGGACGCGGCCCATCGCGCCGCCAAGTTGGGCGAGGAAGATCTCGCACTGGTCGGAAGGCAGTTTGCCCGCGTACTCGATGACAGTGTCGATGGCGCCGTCGTTGAGCTCAGTGAAGTCGTGCGACTTCCAGTAGTTGCGTGCCCCGGGCGTAAGCAGCGGATCGAAAGCGGCCTGGAACCCGACGAATGGGTGCGGGAAGAGCGCCTCACCGATCGGGGTGGCGAAGCTCTTGAGCGGCTCCATCGCGGCCGCTCCCTCTTCCATGTCACCGGTATAGAGAGCGGCCAGCGCGATCATCTCCTTGCCGTGCCACGCCTCGTCAATGAAGGGGAGCGGCGGCGCCTTGCGCGTTACTACCCAGACGCTGAGCTCGTCGGGAGCCCCGGCAACGAAGTCGCGGTACTGCTCGAACACCTTCTTGGAATCTTCATAGCGGAAGCAGATCAGCCCCGACATGACCTCAGGTCCGATCTCGTGGAGCCGAAACTGGAATTGCGTGACGACGCCGAAGTTGCCGCCGCCGCCGCGGATGCCCCAGAAGAGATCGGCGTTCTCCTCCTCACTCGCGATGACGACCTGCCCGTCGGCCGTAACGACCTCCGCGGAGATCAGGTTGTCGACCGTCATGCCGTACTTGCGGGTCATCCAACCGAAGCCGCCTCCGAGTGTCAGTCCGGCAATCCCCGTGGTGGAGTTGATGCCCGTGGAGGTGGCGAGCCCGAAAGCCTGAGTTTCATGGTCTACGTCTCCCAGCGTCGCACCGGGGCTGACCCAGGCCGTCTTCGCCCGTGGATTAACGTGCACGGACCTCAGCGTGGACTGATCGATGAGAAAACCGCCCTCGCAGAGCGCGCTGCCGGCAATGTTGTGGCCGCCGCCGCGCACGGCGGTCAGCAGGCCGTTGTCGCGCGCAAAGTTGACGGCCGTAATCACGTCGGCCGTGCCGGTACAGCGGGCGATGATGGCCGGACGCTTGTCGATCATGGCGTTCCAGATCGAACGGACGTCGTCGTAGTCGGGAGAATCGGCGGTCACGACCTCGCCGCGGAAGCCGGCAACGAAGCCATCGAAGGTCTCACTGGAGACAATGGTCTCGCTGTTGTCCAGGGTCCGGATCTTGATGTCGGGCATCCTTCATTCCTCTCGGTATCTGTGCTGGGCGGTCTTGCCGCCACGCTTTGTGGGCAAATCTGTCGCCGCGTGTGCTAGCAAGCAGCTAGGGTGTCGCGGCTCGTTAAAGACACAACTCGGCCTGTCATCCTTGGGTCGTCAATGGCAGCACGAGACCTGACGACACCGAGCGGAGCAAAGCCATTTGGAAAATGAGGCGGCATGATAGCGGCGAAACGTGGACGGGGCAATAGGAAGGTCGCGATTGCGAAGGCAGCTCCTCACAGGCCTGGAATGAAAAAGGAGGAGAGCGATGGAGCTCACCCTTGATCGGCGGGGATCGCCAACAAGCTCGAGCGAGGGCCGGCCGGGTCGTTCAGCGCTTCGGCAGCTGAATGCCGTCCAGCGAAATCCCCAGACGTTGCGCCTCGGCCTGGATCATCTCTGAGGTGACGCCCATCTTGCCGAGGCCTCCGAGCAGTTGCTGGACGGTCGACATCGTCTCCTCCGGCGATGGATTGGGGGCCGCCAGCAGCTCGCCGAGACGGCGAATCAGCGGCACGACCTCGCCGAGCTGGCCGAGATCGGTCCCCTCACCCCCGAGCCCTGCGCGCGCTCCGAGATAGCCTAGCGCTCCGAGCTGATCCGCCAGCGGCACAAGTCCGTCGGCGCCAATCGACTGCAGCTGTCCCAAGGCCTGGGCCGGGTTCTGTGCACCGGCCTGCGCGCTCGCCATGCCGCCAAGCTGGTCCTTGAGATTCGCGAGCGCGGAGAGAGACTCCAACCCGGAGGTGAGACCTTCGACATCACCGCCGGGCACGGCACCGGACTGGGCACCACCGGGCGCGCCGGCCCCTTGCCCCGAGGATCCGGCCGCCTGCGGTCCCTGGCGCTCGTCCTTCTCGATGCGATCGACGAGCGAGAGAGGAATCGATTGCTCGGAACCATGCTGAAAGAACAAAACCTGTTCGCCCTCGACCCTCGCGGTTGAGGTACGAATGACGCGGCCGTTCTTCAAGTAGATGCTGTCGGCGCTGGCAATCCCCGCGGAGAGGGCCAACAACAGGCACAGCCCCGACGCCAGGAATAGCGGCGGGAGCTTGCCGCCTGCCCTGAAAGCAGGAATTTCGCACTGTTGAGCTCGCACACCGGGACGTTGGACCATTACTTCTGACTCAGGAGTTACGGGGGTCTTCGCTCAATATCTCATTGTCGGACTCTGGGGATGCCCGCTGCAAGAACAATCGCAGGTACCCGCACAGGTGACGCTGGAACATTCGGGTGTACGAGATCGCGCTCTGGGGCTTAGGATGCAGGACATGCGACATCATCACCACGAGCGCGGTAGTTCATTAATCGTCCTGGTCATTGGCCTCCTCATTGTGGGCCTG
>JAUWTE010000295.1 GCA_030609765.1 Acidobacteriota bacterium | reverse complement strand
GGCCGACATGGGGGACTTCGACACCGGCTGTGGTGCCTGCCACGAGGAGGTTGAGGAGATCTATCGGGGCAGTGTCCACCGCCTTGGGCGCTTGCGCGGCGGCGAGACGGCCGCAACCTGTGCCGACTGCCATGAGGGCCACCGGATCAAGGCGGCGGCCGACACGACTGCGCTCACTCACCACGTCAACATTCCTCGGCTCTGCGGTGAATGCCACGGCGACGAGGCGATCATCACCACCGACTTCGTCCGGCTACCCATCAGCCTCCCCAACTACTTGGCGTCGATCCACGGCGAAGGTTGGAGAGAGGGCAAGTCGACGGCGGTGTGCACCGATTGCCACGGCACGCACGATCTCATGACCGCGCAAGATCCGGCCTCCTCCATCAACCGCTTCCGGATCGCCGAGACCTGCGGCCAATGCCACGCGGAGATTGTGGGGGAATACCGCAACTCGATTCATGGCCGGGCGGTGGCGCTGGGTATCCAGGATTCGCCGACCTGCACCGACTGCCACGACGAGCACCTCATTCGGGGCATCCACGATCCGGAGGCGCGCGTCAGCCCCGAACATCGCGCAACGGAACTGTGCGGCGATTGTCACCGCAATCCGGAGCTGGTGGCCAAGTTCGGCATCATCGGCGACGTCGTCGAAAGCTACCTCGACAGCTATCACGCATGGGCGCTCGAGCGGGGCAGCGACCTGGTGGCCACCTGTACCGATTGTCACAACGTCCACGAGATCCGCAGCACGCTCGATCCGGCCTCGACGGTTCACCAGGACAACGTCACCGCCACGTGCGGGCGCTGCCACGAGCGCGCCAATCCCACGGTCGCGAAAAGCTACACCCCCGAATCGGCGCTCAAGGCCCGCGGGCCGGGAGGCTGGGCGAAACTGATCTACCTCGTTCTGATCGCGGTCGTGCTGGGCGGCATGGTCGTGCACAACCTGATCATCGTGCGGCACGAGTTGGGGCGGCACTTCCGGCACCGGCGCGGCGAGCCGTATGTGGTCCGTTGGCAGAAAGCCGAACGGCTCCAGCACATCGTGCTCCTGACGAGCTTCATCGGCCTGACGATCACTGGCTTTGCACTGCGCTTCCCCGACGCGTGGTGGGTAAACCTGGTCGGCCTGGGCGGACGCGAGATGCTCCGCGCCGGCATCCATCGCGCCCTCGCCGTGATCATGCTCAGCGACGCGATCTATCACCTCGCTTGGGTTGCGATTTCCCGCCGGGGGCGGTGGTCGCTGCGCGAGATCGCCCCGGGTCCGCACGACTTCCTCCATGCACTCGAGAACGTGGCTTTCAACCTGGGGATCCGGAAGGAGCGGCCGGAGTTCCGCGCGTTCGACTACACGCAGAAAGCGGAGTACTGGGCCGTGGTCTGGGGCACCGTGGTGATGGCGCTGACCGGGTCCATCCTCTGGTTCCCGGCGATCGCAACGAGCTGGCTTCCCGCCTGGTCGGTTCGCGTAGCGGAAGTCGTGCACTTCTATGAAGCCGTGTTGGCTGCCTCGGCGATTGTGATCTGGCACTTCTTCTTCGTGATCTTCATGCCTCGCGACTATCCGATGAGCACCATATGGCTCAATGGCCGCATGCCGGCAAAGGAGTGGAAGGAGTATCATCGCGGGCACTATCGAGAGGCGGGCGACGGGGCCATTCGCGATCCGAAGGAGCATCCTGCAGATGTGCGGCCCGGTCCCCCGCGGCCGATTGGATAGTCACCCGCGAATTCACCGGCGGCGGGATTGCCTAGCGTGACCCGCCGCTTTCCGGAACCAGCTCGCGCACCTCGCTCACCCGCCGATCGAGAAGTTCGTTGATCGCTTCGTGATTGTGAACGCCGTCGCTCTTGTCCGCCCGGATGATCCGCACCGCCGCGGCGATCTCATCGTAGCGCTGCCGGCCGGCGGGATCGAGGGCGGCCGAATCGATCCGCAGGAGATCGCGCTCGATCACCTCGACCTTACCGCGCGTCTCCGCCTGCCAGTCGTCGAGGATCTCCGCGTAGTCGGCATCGTGGCAGTTCACGCAACGCAGCGCGGTGACCTTGGTGATCGTTCCGTCTTCGTTCTCGTGGCAATCGTTGCAGTGGACGCCGGCCTCCTCCATCATGTCCGGCCCCTCGATCGGAAGGGGTGGGTCCTCGGCGCGACGCAAGCGGTCCTGGATCTTGTGACAGGAGCCACAGGACGCCTCGGGTTTGTGGTGGCACGAGAGGCAGTCCTGCCGCGTCACAACCAGCTCACCGTGCCGGCGCATGTTGGAGTGGCACGTGGTACAGGGCAGGCCCTGCAGATAGACGTGCCTCTCGTGCTCGAAGTGGATGCCGAACACATCGGTGTCGACGTATTCGATTCCGACGTGGCAGTTGGAGCACTCACCGGGCGTCTTGTCCCCGAGCCGGATCATCTCGGGCAGTGGGGCGCCGCCGAGCCGATCCATCACCGTCTGCAGGGAGTCGTAGGCCGCGACCATGAGGCGGTTGGCATACCGCATGTTGTGTACCGACTTGCCGTGCTTCACCAGGAGATAGTCGTGCCGCGCGACTTCCAGCGCCGCTTCGCTCATTTGCTGCCTCTCGAGCGGGGCCTCGACAAACGCCTGCTCCACCTGGGTCAGCGTTGACTCGATGAACCCCTCTTGCTTCGCCGAGGCGTTCTTCCACTCGGCGAGAATGCGCGCGTAGCCTTCGCCGTGACACGCTTCACAGGCCTCCGAACCCGCGTGGGTACTCGTCCCGTTCTCCGCGAATCCGGGGGCGGCCTCGTGGAAGCGATGGCACGACTGGCAGGAGAGCCCCGACTCGAACATCGGATTGGCAAGCGAATCGGCCGCCAGGCCCCCGTTCCCGGCGAACAGCTGCACCTGCGCATTGTGATACTCCAGGTGGCACGTGTTGCAGTCGGGCTTGGTGCGCTGTTCGGCGGATTTCTGTTTGTGCGCCATCGGGTAGTGGCAGCGTTCGCACTCGATCTTGTTCTCGGTGATGTGCTTGCGGTGCATCAGCTCGTGGTTGTCGTACTGGTCGAGCCGCTCGCGTTCATAGTGACAGGCATAGCACTGCTCCCGGGGAACGTCGCCGTCCCCCACGATCATGTCGCCGTGGCAGGTGCGGCATTCGACGTCATGCTGCGTGATGCCGGTATGGTCGAACTTGACGTCAGCGCCCTGCGGGGGATCGTGGCACAGTGTGCAACTCGCGGTTCGATCCGTCTCGCCCCGTTCCTTGAAATGGCACAGCACGCACGTCGTGGACGTGACCGACATGTGCTCGCCCTGCACGATCTGCGAGTGACACGAGGTGCAGCGCAGCTTCTTGCCGCGACGCATCTGGGTAAGATGAGGGCCATGGTCGAACTTGACCCCCCGGAACTCCACCTGCCCCTCCAGCACGCGCGTGTCGTGGCACCCCTCACGGAGGCACGACGCATCCTCGATCTCCGCCCAGGGCTTGGAGCGCCGATAGGTGTTGGTGGCGTACTTCACGAGCTGATTCAGGTCCCGGATCTTGCCCTTGATGATCGATGTCGCGCCCGGAGCGTAGTGGCACTGGGCACACGGCACGTCACGGTGCGAAGATTGCAGCCAGGCGTCGTAGTAGGGCTGCATGTAGTGACAGGTAACGCAGAAGTCCGAGCGGTTTGTGTACAGGACCGCCCCTCCCGTGAGGAGCACGACGGCCAGGACCCCCCCAGCGACGGCGATTGCCAGTTTCGTGTACCACCTCAAGCTGTTCCCCTCCGCCTATCGGAGCCATCCACACACCAGCGCGGTCGGCAACAAAGGATGGAGTCTACAGCCTCAGCTTCCAAGGGTGCAAGGCGTCTTGAGTACGACGCATGGCATGGTCACTCACATAACCCATCAATGGGGGCGAAACTGCAGCATCGTTGCGAGCTGGCCGCGCCGCGGCGATCAGGATTCGCCGCCGGATCCGTCCTCCATCACGAGGGGGTGGTTGCGATCTACCCGCCGGATCCACGCCAGCAGCGCGACGATGGCGAGCACGGTCAAGGCCAGGAATCCCCACAGTGCCGTGCGTCGCGTACCCACCTCTCGCAGGGCCAGCAACCCAGCTTGACGACTCTCCTCCGCCACGGTCAGTGCCTCCTGCGATTCCGCAAGCAGCCGTTCGGTGTCGAAGGAGTGGATCAGCGTGCGCGCCTTGATCAGCGTGCTGATCCCCTCCTGCCGGTGATGGAAGAGCGCTTCACTCACCTCCACACCCGCCCGCTCGGCCTCTTCGAGGATCTCCGTCGCCTCGTGCATTCGGGTGTCGACATCTCTCAACGCGGCGTACATCTGTCCGGTCTGCACATAGCACGCGTCACCCACCTCATGACACTCCATGCAGACGGATCCCGCCTCGTTGTTCAACATCTCCAGCGTGGGCGGGTGGACCTCATGATGGCCGTGGCAGACATCGCACTCGCTCTGGCCCATGTCATCGAAGATCTCTTTCTTGAAGCTGTCCCGGAAGAGGGTGGCCTCTTGAACATGACACTGTCCGCAGACATTGGCCACCGATTCCGCCCCCGGGGGGGCTGCCCCGTGGTTGCCGTGGCAGTCGTTGCAGGCCGGAGCCCCGATATCACCGCGCTCGAGCAGCGCCGCGGCGTGCACGCTGGTCATGTACTTCTCATACGGGTCGGTCGGCAGATGGTACTGCGACATCCGGTTCTCGTCGCCGTGGCAACGGTTGCACGTCCGCGGCACGTTATGGGCGTGGACCGGTGCGTTGGGGTGCGAGACGTCAAGAATCCCGTGGGCGCCGTGGCAGTCGGAGCAGCTGGCCGCTTGGGTGTCACCGGCGGCATTGGCCTTGCCATGGGTGCTGGCG
>JAUWTE010000293.1 GCA_030609765.1 Acidobacteriota bacterium | reverse complement strand
GCCTTCACCATGGCCGGGGTGAACTCCTTTGAGCTCAGGCCATAGCGACCACCCGTGACGACGGGCTCTTCATCGAACTGGCTGGTGCCCGCCAATGCGGCCTCGCGCAGTGCTGTGACGACGTCCAGATACATTGGCTCGCCGATGGCGCCCGGCTCCTTGGTGCGGTCCATGACGGCGATGGACCTGACTGTCGAAGGCAAAGCCTTGACGAAGTGCTCGACCGAGAATGGACGGTAGAGCCTCACCTTCACGACGCCGACCTTCTCGCCCTGCTCGACCAGGTAATCCACCGTGGCGTGGGCTGTCTCGGCGGCCGAGCACATGATCACGATAACGCGCTCGGCCTCGGGGTGACCGTAGTAGTCGAACAACTTGTACTGGCGCCCGGTGAGATCACCGAACTGATCCATGACATCCTGAACGATGCCGGGGCAGGCTTCGTAGTAAGGATTGATGGCTTCCCGCGCCTGGAAGAAATGGTCGGGGTTCTGGGCCGTTCCGCGAATCACAGGACGATCAGGGGTGAGCGCACGCGCGCGATGAGCCGCCACCATCTCGTCATCGATCATGGCGCGCAGGTCGTCGTCGGTAAGCTCCTCGATCTTTGCTATCTCGTGAGAGATGCGGAAACCGTCGAAGAAATGCAAGAAGGGAACGCGGGCCCGAAGTGTCGCCGCAGTGGCGATGCAGGCCATGTCGTGCGCCTCTTGCACAGGTCCGGAGGCCAGGAGAGCGAAGCCGGTCTGCCGGCACGCCATGATGTCCGAGTGATCCCCGAAGATCGACAATGCGTGCGTGGCCACGGTACGAGCCGATGAATGCATCGCGTAGGAGGTCAGCTCACCAGCGATCTTGGACAGGTTGGGGAGCATCAACAGCAGCCCCTGGGAGGCCGTGAAAGTGGTCGTGAGAGCGCCGGCCTGCAGTGCGCCGTGCACCGCGCCCGCGGCCCCACCCTCGGCCTGCATCTCGGTAACCCGGGGTGCCGAGCCCCAGATGTTCAGTTTGCCTCGGACCGACCATTCGTCCGAGAGCTCGCCCATCGATGTCGAAGGGGTGATCGGGTAGATGGCAATGATTTCGCTAGTGCGGAATGCCACCGACGCGGTGGCTTCGTTGCCGTCGACGGTGACTATTCTTCGTTCCGTCATGGAAATGCCTCCGGCTGATAGGGCAATAGCCTCAGCCTAGATTCGTTCAGTCGAGTCCATCCCTTCGGAAGGATGGGGGTCTTGCTCAGAAAGGCGCTGTCTCCGTGGGGCTGCTGTGAAAACGGGACAGATGCTACCCGTAGATGATAATCGGATATGTAGGTCCTGTAAATTCGCCTTCGCGCCCGCTGAAAGCGGATTCTCGGCCCGCAACGCCGTTGAGCGGGCAGACACTGGGCTCGGGGCGCATTCGTCCACCAATTGCGGTCACCACGAATCAGCACAGAGTGCTATCTTGAAAGGACGCTTTACTCCCCCCACATGAGCTCCTAGCACGGCCTGCTGAGCCATCTCACAGCCTGCTGAGACATCTTAGGCCTGCTGAGACATCGCAGGCCTGCTGAGACCTTTCAATGAGTAGCGACCTGTTTGCGCCGCCGTTCGATGATCTTCCAGACACTTTGCCGATTTTCCCGCTGCCCGGGACCGTTCTGCTGCCGCGATGCCGGCTGCCTCTGAACATCTTCGAGCCGCGCTACCTGGCCATGACGGAGGCCGCGCTGGGGTCCGGTCGGATCATCGGCATGGTCCAGCCCATCGACGCAGGTACCGATGACCCCGCCCCTGAGATCTGCCAGACGGGTTGTGCAGGGCGAATCAGCTCGTTCAGCGAAACGGACGACGGCAGGATTCTGCTGATCCTCACAGGCCTGTGCCGTTTCAACGTTGTCGAGGAGCTGCAGGTCGATACGCCGTACCGCCAGGTGCGGGCAGATTGGAGCCCGTATCGTGATGACCTCGAGAGCTTCGGTGGCAGCGATATCGATCGCGACTACCTGTTCGAGATCCTGCGTGCCTACTTCGATGCCCGTGGGCTCGATACCGACTGGGACACCCTCGAAATCAACGATGACACGATGCTGATCAACTCACTCGTGATGTCGTGTCCCTTCGATGCGGGGGAGAAGCAGATCTTGCTCGAGGCCGTCGGTGTCGGCGATCGCAACCGTCTCATGATCTCGCTGATGGAGATGGCGACGTTGGATACCTTCGACGACCTCGGCTCGATGCACTAGGAGTCCGATCTGGCCGGCGCCTGCCGCCGCGTGCGGCGCTTGCTCAGCCTCTAGTGGGAGCCCACGGCGGACCTCGACGCTATTGCGGCTTGAGGGGGCGGCCTGGGCGGGCGCCGGTTGCCGCGCCTTCGCTCCAGACGAGCTGCCCGTTCACCCAGACGTGCTCAATCCCCACGGACAGCAAGCTGGACTCCTCGAATGTGCTCGAATCGCTGACGGTTGCCATGTCGAAGGCCACCAGGTCGGCCTTGGCGCCAGCCACGATACGGCCGCGGTCCTCGAGGCCGAGACGCCAGGCGGGCAGGGCAGTCATCTTGTAGATGGCGCGCTCGATCGGGAGAATGTGCCTCTCGCGCACATAGTGTCCGAGCATGCGGCTGAACGTGCCGGCGCCGCGCGGGTGGGCGCTGCCGATACCGCCGTCACTCGCGACCATCACCAGTGGGCTCGCGGCGAACGTGTCGACATCCTCTCGATCCATCGTGTGGCCGATCACACTGGCCCCTCCGGCCCGCATCATCTCGATATACATCTCCACCGGTGTCTTGTCCTTGCTTTGGGCGATCTCGTCGAGCCGCTTGCCCTCCACCGAACGGTCGGGCGGATAGTTGGTGATTTGCAGCCGGTTGGCGCCACCCATGGCCTCCAGCCCGGCGGCCACCTCCTCAGGGTCCGTGAAGCGGCGTGAGCGCACGACGATGTTCAAAGACGATGCCCACGCCTGGTACGGATACCAATCGGCGTAGATATCGACGCCGGTGGCGCGAGCCTGGCGGATCATCTCGAGGGCCTGGGCGGAGCCACCCCAGACGCTGGCGTTGCCCATCTTGATGTGGGAGATCTGGACCGGCAGGTTGGCCACGCGGCCGATCTGGATAGCCTCGGCGATGGCGTCCATGACGCCTTCTTCCTCGTCGCGCATATGTGACATGTAGAAGCCGCCGTGCGCCGCGGCCACCTTGGAAAGCTCGATCAGTTCCTCGGTATCGGAGTAGAAGCCGGGATCGTACTCGAGGCCGGTCGACAGGCCGAACGCCCCTTCGCGCATGCCGCGATCGACTCGCGTCGCCATGGCCTGCACCTCCGCGGGCGTCGCGGTGCGGCGATAGTTGTCTCCCATGACAGCACGGCGGATGGTCCCGTGGCCCACCAGAGTGCCGACGTTGACGGCCGGCCGTGCTGACTCGACGCGACGGAGGTAGTCGGCGATGGGCCAGGCGGAGCCACCGTCGGGGCCAACCACGATGGTCGTCTCACCTTGCGAAATCAGCGCCTCCGCCGATGGCCGGTTCAATATCGCGTTATCGGAGTGGTTGTGGATGTCGATAAAGCCCGGCGCCAGCATCAGCCCCGACAAAGTCTCGATCCGCACGTCCTCGGTAACGTCGAGGCTGCCCGCGGGGCCGACAGCGGCGATCTCGTCGCCGACGATCAACACCTCGCCGCGGTAGGGCAGTGTGCCCGTTCCATCAACGATCAGCACATCACGAAGGAGAGTCCCCGACGGGTCCTGCGCCGCTGCCTCGACGGGCTGTCCCGCTGCCTCGACGGGTTGTCCCGCTGCCTCGACGGGCTGTCCCGCTGCGTCGACGGGTTGTCCCGCTGCGATGCTCAGAATCAGAACGGCCAGCGCCGCACTGCACAGGCCTCCTCGACGAAAGCGCATTGGTTCGCCTCGACGAAAGCGCATCAGTTCTTCTCCTATCAGCGTGCCTTGGCCACCACGTAGAGCGACTCGAGGCGTCCGGTAGCAAAGGTCGCGCCCTCGGATTCCATCTCGTTCACCGTGAGGTTGAAGGTCTCCTCGTCGGTGTAAGCAATCAGCAGGCTGCCACAGGTGTCGCAGGTGGCGATGTCGTGGTTTCGCCGCAGGTTGGACCGGGCCTCGCTTTGACAGCATTCACTAAGGGGCATAGGTAGTACTCCAAGGGTCGAGAGTCTGGATCGATACACGATATCACTCGCCTGAATTTCTCATGAGAAGTCCGGGTTGGGCACAGTGACCGTCGCGGCAACGTGGACCTGGCGCCTCCAGGTTGGCAATCTATAAGGGAAGCTTCCCCGAACAGATAGGACGGTGCATCAGAATGTCTTCGAAATTCTCACTGGCCCCAGGACACAAGTTCCTGCCGGTCGCAGGGGTTTTCATCCTGGCGACGATCGCCCTTTCGCTGATTATGCTCATCGCCGGGACAGGCAAGGCTGCTGGCCTGAACGAAGCGACCGGCTTGAACGAAGCGACCAGCCGGAACGAAGCGACCAGCCCGAACGAAGCGATCAGGCTGAACGAAGCGACCAGCCTGGGCAACGCTGTTGGCATTGGCCATCCTCAAGCTCCCGAGAGGGCCTTCGGTTACTTCGTTGGCGAGGAGAGGCGCTACATCCTCGGTCCCCCGGAGTCCCTTCTGGATGGGGAGGGGCGGGACTGGCGCATCAAGCTCGAGAGCATCGAGGGTGAGGCAGAGGACTACGTCGCGATCTTCAGCTTCGAGTTCGAGGACCGCGTCCCCGGGCTCTCTGTCCGCGGCCAGCAGGAGGTCTATTACCGGGTTGAGGGCGAGCTGCGGGTGAACCGCTTCGGCTTTCCTCTCACGCTGCGGTACCTGGAATTCGATGCGCAGTCCGGAGAGTCGCCCTGGC
>JAUWTE010000478.1 GCA_030609765.1 Acidobacteriota bacterium | reverse complement strand
TCGCTCGGCGTGGTTCTCTATGAAATGGCCACCGGCAAGCGGCCATTCGACGGCGAAACACCGATTTCGACCATCACGGCGATTCTCCAGGAAACTCCGTCTGCCGCCTGTTCGATACGCAACTCACTGCCATCGACCCTCGACTCGGTGATTTCGCGTTGTTTGGAGAAGGATCCGCAGCAGCGTTTTCAAAGCGCGGAGGAACTGGGACGGGCGCTGCGCAGGGTCGAGACCAACCCGGCGAGCAGTGAATCAGGTCGACCGGTATTGCGACTCGCGATCGGGGCGCTCGTGCTGCTGGCGGCGATCATCGCCGGCATCACCCTATGGCCGAGCGGCGAGGAAGACGCCGCGCCCGCCCCCACCGAAGCCACCGACCCGCAGTCGCGAGGCCCCTCAATCGCCGTCCTCCCTTTCACCAACGCCAGCGGTGACCCGGAGCAGGAGTACCTGGCCAACGGCCTCACCGAGGAGCTCATCACCCAACTGTCCAAATACCAGGAACTCCTCGTTGTCTCCCGCACCTCGACGCTCGAATACAAGGACCGAAAGGTCGATGTCCGAACTGTCGGCGAGTCGCTTGGCATTCGCTACGTGCTTCAGGGCAGTGTGCAAAAGGCCGGGGACAAGATCCGACTGACCGCACAGCTCTCAGACACCGACGACGGCAGACAGGTCTGGGCAGAGAGCTACGACCGCGACCTGACTGCAAGTGATTTTTTCAGCCTGCAGGACGAGCTGACCGGCGAAGTCCTGAATGCGATCGCCGGATCGTACGGCGCACTCTTCCAGGCCGAGTTCGCGCAGGCACGACGCAAGCCTCCGGCGAACCTCGACACCTACGATTGCGTTCTCCGGGTCTACGACTACCTACGGATCCACTCTGGAGACAAACACCTGGCGGCGCGGGATTGTCTTGAGTTGGTGGTCGACGAAAGTACCGACTACGCCGACGCCCTGGCCTGGCTGGCCTACCTCTACGGCGAGGAGTATCACCACCGCTGGAATGCTCGCCCTGACGAATACGACGCTCTCGAGCGCTCCCTGCAACTTGCCGAGGAGGCCGTCAAGCTCGAGCCCGTCAGCCAGGTTGCCCACGGCTGTCTAGCTTTGACGCTCTTTATGCTTGGCGACTACGATCACGCCACCGTCGAGGCACAACGAGCGGTCGACCTCAACCCGCGGAACGCCCTGTGGCTGGGCTTGATGGGCCTCTATCTCTCCCAACTGGGGGACTCCGAGCGCGGCCTGCCGATGGTGCGCGAAGCGACCCTGCTCAGCCCTCATCCACCAACGTGGTTCCACATAGCTTTCTTCTACGACCACTATCTCAACGGCCGCTACAACGAAGCTCTGAATGAAGCGCGCCTTCTGGATTGGGACGGAGACTTCCGCATCCCGCTTTTCGTTGCGGCCAGCTACGGGCAGCTCGGGCGCGCCGACGAAGCCGCGCCAGCGCTGGCGGAGTTCAGGGCTCTCTGGTCCATGCCCGTAGAAGACCTCCGTTCCGAACTGATCGAGCGCCACGCGATCGCGCCGGAGCTGACTGACCGGCTGATCGAGGGGCTGGCGAAGGCAGGCCTGGAAGGTCACAACAACTGACAACGAGGCGACGGGGCTTCTCGGGTAGGGGGGACTGTCGTGGTCGATGCTGAGAGTGGTGGTTCGTTGCGATCTAGTGGACCAGAAAGTGACGATCCCAACCTCGGACGGACCGTTCCCAACATCGAACAGACTTGGCCGGGATAGCGACCAGAAAAGGGCGACGGAAGGACCCCACGCTGCGCGCACAACCTCCTTGCGAAGGCGCCTCGCATAGCACCAAGACCAATTCGCAAACCTCGACGCTCCTCCCAAGAGCCAATGGCACGCCCATTGCAACTTTGAAGGAAAACCACCCGCATGATCCCATGACCGGGTGGGGAGACGAGCCCATGACCCACTTGCTGAAAGATCTTCGCTACGCATTTCGCTCGCTCATCCGTCGTCCCCTCTTCTCATTGATTCTGATCTCGATCCTGGCCATCGGCCTGGGCGCCAACACGGCGATGTTCAGCGTCGTCGACTCGGTTCTCCTGGAGCCCCTGCCCTATCCCGACGCCGACCAGTTGGTCTGGATGTGGAGTCTGACCCCCGAACGCGAGCAGAACACGGTCTCGGCCCTCGACTACATGGACTATCGAGAGCAGAGCAAGGCGATCGAGCACCTGGCCGCCTACTCGGCCTGGCAGGAGCGTTTCGTTGTCACGGGCGAGAACGAACCCGAGGTATGGGTCGGTGCAGCGACCTCATGGAACTTCTTCCGCACGCTGGGGGCCGAGCCGATCCTCGGTCGGGGTTTCCTGCTGGAGGACGAAGACCCCACTTCGGGCAACCCGGTGGTGTTGAGCCACGCGCTCTGGCAGCGCCGCTTTGGTCGCGACCCGGGGATCCTCGGCCAAACGGTGAGCCTCGAGGGCAATGCCTACGAAGTGGTGGGCGTCATGCCCAAGGGGTTTGCCTTTCCGGCCTGGGCGGAGCTCTGGCGGCCGATGCGAATGAGCGAGCCAATAGCTCAGGGTCGAGGCAACAACAATTTCCTGGTCTTTGGCCGTCTGAAGTCGGAGGCAACCATCGAGCAGGCGGATGCCGAACTGGTTGCTTTGAGCGCCGGGCTGGCCGAGCAGTATCCCGACGCAAAGGAAGATTGGTCGGTGACGCTCGTTCCTCTCGAAGACATTGTCGTCGGCAGTGTGCGCGGTGTTCTTTGGATCTTGCTGAGTGCGGTAGTGCTGGTCCTGCTCGTCGCCTGCGCCAACGTGGCGGCCCTACTTCTTGCACGGGCCGATGGACGTCGGAGTGAGATGGCCGTGCGCGTGGCACTGGGGGCGTCGCGGGAGAGGGTGACCCGCCAGTTGCTCACCGAGAGCGTGGTCATTGCCCTGATCGGCGGTGCTCTGGGGATCGGCCTCGCGGCCGCCGTTCTCAGAGCCCTCTCCACGATGGGCGCCGAGGCGCTGCCACGGCAAGCGATCATCGAGTTCGACCAGACAGCCCTGGTCTTTACTCTCATCGTCTCCATAACCACCGGCATCCTGTTCGGCCTCGTCCCAGCACTTCGTGCGCCCCGGCTGCGGGTGGTCGAGGCCCTCAAGGAGGGACACCACAATATCCGCGGCGCCGGCGACTCGCGGCTCCAGGCCGGTCTTGTCGTGGGGCAGATCGCGCTCTCGCTCATGCTGCTCGTCGGCTC
>JAUWTE010000160.1 GCA_030609765.1 Acidobacteriota bacterium | reverse complement strand
CCCACCCTCCATGCCAGGGTCCAAGAGCATTTGTACCCGGGGCTGCTCGCCCTCGAGCGCAGCGAGATTCAAGTCGCCATCGCCGAGCTGCGCGCGGCGGCGGACCAGCTCACTGTCTACGCCGACGTCTACGGCCCTCAGGGGTCAAACCACGCTGCTGTCTGGTTCGCCCTCGGCTCGGCCCTGCTTGCGTCCGGCAAGGACAGCGCCGCTGCCGAGCTCTTCCAACGCCTCGTCGACAGCTATGCGGAACGCACGTTCGATCCATTGCCCTACGTCCGCAGCCTCTACTTCCTCGGCAAGATCCGCCTCGAACGCGGCGACACGGCTCAGGCGCGCGGCTACCTGCAGCGCTTCATCGACCACTGGGGCAACGGCGAGATCGACCGCGAGCGGGTGGCCGAGGCGAGGGAGCTGCTGAGCACGCTCTAGGCCGCAACTTTGCATCCCCGCACCCGCAGCAGGAGCGCGATGAGACATGCGGCTAGTTGGCGAAACGCACCGCGGTGCCATTGGCTGAGACCATCAGCATGCTGCCACCCTGCCCCACCTGGATGGTCTCGTAGTCGAGGTCAACGCCTACCACGGCGTTAGCGCCCTTCTCCTGCGCCTCCTCGCACATCTCCTGAATGGCCACTTCCTTGGCGCGGCGCAGCTCCTTCTCATACGCCGCCGAGCGACCGCCAACGATGTCGCGGATGCCGGCAAAGAAGTCCTTGAAGATGTTGGCGCCCATGATGGCCTCGCCGGTCACAATCCCCATGTAGTTGGTGATCGTCTTGCCTTCGACCGTCGGTGTAGTGACTACGAGCATCGTTACCCTCCTTGGATGGCTGCGCGTGCTTCTCTACCCGTATATGTGCCGCGAGCGCTGGCGCTCTGCGCATCGGCCCGCAGCAGCCGGGCGCGGCGCCTACTCCGGATACATGGCCTTCATACAGTCGGGGCAGATGGAGTGGCTGAACTCGACGTTGGCGTGTTCGCCGAGGTAGGCCTCGAGCCGGCTCCAGTAGCCGTCGTCGTCGCGCACCTTCCTGCAGGAGGCGCAGATGGGCAGCAGGCTCTTGAGGGTTTTGACGTGGGTCAGCGCATCCTGGAGCTCCTCGATGAGGCGCTGCATCTCACGCTCGGCCTCGACTCGTTCGGTGATGTCGCGAATGAGCGTGCGGAACTTCACCGGCATGCCCCGCTCATCGAGGACGTATGAAGTCTGGCTTTCGGCGCAAAACTCGCTGCCGTCATTGCGCCGGGCGCGGAACTCGTACAGGTCCTGCCTGCCGGTGCGGGTGTAGGCGATCTTCTCCTCGAGGCTCTTGCTCGTGTACTCGCGGATCAGCTCGAGGGCCCGCTGGTACTCGTCTTCGTCGGCGAAGAAATCTCTCGCCGGAATGCCGCGCTCGAAATCTTCCTCTGTATAGCCGGAGATGATGAACGCCATGCGGTTCATGTAGGTCAGCCGCGGCTCACCGGTGATGTCGGTCTCGAACAAAGCGTCAGGCAGGTCGTTGAGGAACTCATCGTACTTCCGGCGCAGCTCGAGGAGCTCCTCGATCAGCTGCTCTCGGCTACGGTCGTCTTCACTCATCTTTGCGCCTAGCGGATCCACTCCTACGAGCCCTTCAGGCAGCCATGCTAGCATCCCGCCCATCCGATGCCCCTGGAGGTGTGCTCAGCCCGGGTGAGCGGTCGCATTCACATCGGCGGGGCACGCTTCTGCAGCCACAGAGGTGGCCATGTCCCTGTCGATCGATCGTCGTCAATGGTTGAAGTCGAGCGCCCTGGTAGCAGCCTCCCTGGCGTTGCCGCGTGAGCTCGTCGCTGCTCCGGCCTTGCCGCAATCCCCCCACCCGCGTGACCAGAAGGGCATCGTCAAGCTCAACTCGAATGAGAACCCGTACGGCATCTCTGAAAAGGCCCGCGCGGCGATCGTCGAGGCCGCAGATTTCACCCATTACTACCCGCACCCGGCCTATCCCGAGCTCGTGGAGCTGATCGCGAGGGACAACAATCTGACGAGCGATCACATCATGTTGGGGGCCGGCTCCACCGAGCTGCTCTGCATCGCCGGCTTCCGCTTCGGTGCGCAGGGGGGCAAGGTGTTGATGGCCGACCCGAGCTACTTCGACGCGCACGATTTCTACGTCCGTGTCGGCACCGACCTCCAGCTCGTGCCGCTCAACGAGTCCTTCGAGCATGATCTCGACGCGATCGATCGGCGGCTGACCGCGGACTTCGATCACGTCTACATCTGCAATCCGAACAATCCCACCGCGACAGTCGTTGACTCCATGGCACTCCGCGCCTTCTGCGAGGAGGCCAGTCGCCGCACCATGGTCTTCATCGACGAGGCCTACCACGATCTGGCATTGGATCCCTACGATTCGATGGTTGATCTGGTGAGGGATGGGGCGAATGTGATCATCTTCCGCACGTTTTCGAAGATCCACGGCCTGGCGGGAGCCCGCGTCGGATACGCCATGGCCAAGCCGGAGATCATCGAGCAGATCGAGGAGATGGGTACGAACTTCGCGCCCATCTCCAACTTGAGCTTGCGGGCGGCAATTGCCAGCTACCAAGACACCGAATTCCTGGAGATGTGCACGGCCCGGAATCACGAGGCGCGACCCGAGCTTTATGCGACTCTCGAACGCCTGGGTTACTTCTACGTCCCCTCCCACACCAACTTCGTGCTCTTCCGCATTCGGCGCGACCGACGCGAGGTGCAGCAGGAGTTCAGAGACCGCAATGTCATGCTGCGCACGTTCACGATCAACGATGCCCCCTGGATCAGAGTCAGCATGGGCACCGCAGAGCAGATGCAGGCTTTCGCGGGCGCGCTCGAAGCGATTGCTCCGTAATCCTGCTCGCTGGGTCGTTCATTGAACGGAGATCGGTGAGCGCCCGCGGACGACTTGGCACCCGTCGACTGGGGCCTGGATCAGCGATGATCTACCAGCCTCTGTGGGCAAAACCGCAGGGAGATACTGCACTTTTTGCGTATTCGCGGTAAAAAGAGGGGCTGTAGTTTGACGATCTGCACTTTCCCCCGTCAAACTTGGACTCGACACTCACAGAAGAACACCGGAGAGAACCGTCATGGCAGAGATCACCTTGCAGGGCGACCCGATCAACACGGTCGGCTTCCTGCCACCCGTGGGCGAGCTGGCCCCGAATTTCAACCTCGTCGCCGCGGATCTGAGTGATAAGAAGCTATCCGACTTTCGTGGCAAGAAAGTCGTCATCAACATCTTCCCGAGCATCGACACGGACGTGTGTGCAACCTCGGTCCGCAAGTTCAACGAGGAGGCCTCGGGCCGGGATGACACGGTGGTACTTTGCATCTCCGCCGATCTGCCGTTCGCAGCCGGCCGCTTCTGTGGGGCCGAGGGCCTCGAGAATGTCGTGACCCTTTCGGACTTCCGCAACCACACATTCGGCGACGAATACGGCATGCGGATCATCGATGGGCCGATCGCCGGCTTGCTCGGCAGAGCCGTTCTCGTCGTGGATGAGCAGGGCACGGTGATCTACGCGGAGCTCGTACCCGAGATCGCCAAGGAGCCCAACTACTTCGCCGCGATGCAGGCGCTCGACTAGCCCGGGCTAGAGCAGAGAGTCCAGCACGGCTCCTGGCGCCAGTTCCTCGACCTCCACCCCGGGCCGGAACAGGCACCCTCCCCTACTGCCTTCCAGACGCAGGGAGTCACCCTCGCGGTGCAGCATTGCGCCCTCTCGAATGCCAATGACCGGGACATCGTTGAAAACGTGAAACTCGTTGATCCGGGTCTCGCGGGTTTCGCCCATGTGCTTCGATCCGGCCTCCGGGTCGATGTAGTGGGGATTGATGTTGAAACGCACCAGCCCGAGGGCATCGAATGAGGGCGGATACACGATGGGCATGTCGTTGGTCGTGCATATGGTGAGACCGGCCACATTCGATCCGGCGCTGGCCCCCATGTAAGGCATACCCTGATCGACTCGCTGCCGGATCTCGTCGAGTACCCCAGCCGAATACAGATCGCGCAGCAGGACGAAGGTATTGCCACCGCCGATGAAGACGGCCTCGGCATCCCGCACCGCTCGACGTGGATCTTCCACCTCGTGCAATCCCGTGACCGAGATGTCGAGCGCCGCAAAGCGCTCTTCCGCCACGCTCGTGTATTGCTCGTGACTCATGCCGCCAGGACGGGCGAAGGGCACGAACAACAGCCGCCCCACCCCCTGCAGAAACGAGCGCATCTCGGCGTCGCAGTATTCGAGGTAACCGCTCCCGTAGATCTTGGATGTGCTCAGCAGAAGAGCTCGTCGCTCCATCAGCGTATCTCCTCGGGGACGCCGCAGAACGTCGCGATCGCCGACATCACCTCGCGCTGCAGAGCAACGCCGACCGGTCGATTCACCAATGAGCCACTAACCACCAGCGTCGACGATCCGCCGCCGTCCAGGTTCACCGCATCGACGGCCCCGACGCCGCGCAGAAGGGCGGCAAGCTCCTCGAGATTCACGCCGCGGCTGCCTGGTTGGCGACCATCGATCACCATCAGTATCAGCGCACCATCAGCGGTCCGCGCTGCGGCCGTGCGCGGGTGCACATCGGGAATCGTGGTGCCGAAGAAGACCTCCTCGTCCACGGTCACCCGGATCTGCCCGCCCACCACCAGTGCGGGACCTGCGCCGATCGCATCACGTACCTCCCAGACCTCGGCGGCGCTGTAATCGAGAGGCTCGGCCGGCTCACCCGGATGGTGTGACGGCGGCTCGGGCCATGCGTAGAGAATGTCATCGAGCGTGGTGATCCAGCCAAAGGCGACGGCATCCTCGTCGGTGAAACCGATCGCTGCGCGCGCAATCTCGAAGCTCTGCTCGTCACGGCGCACCGAGCGAGTTGCCGGATTGAGAATCTCGCCATCTTCGACGAGCAGACCAACGTGACGGGTCGGATCGAGGTCCATCCTGAAATACCCGCCATTGACCACGACGCAAGCACCCGTATCGCGGGCGAAGCTGGCAACGGTCTCTCGTATGTCGGTTTCATCGTCGGAGACCAGCACCCGGGTGATGATGTCGGGATCTTGCTCTTCGACCCGCACGTACCAGGCACGCAGAGGCAGCGAGTCATCACTCCCTGAAAAAACGCGAACCGTTTCAGGCAGACCCTGGTTGAGCGCTTCGTCCAGCACCCAGGGCATGTCAATCTCGGCCTGCCACGGCCGCGGCGAGCAGCCCACGCAAACTGCGCCGGCCGAGCAGGCCAGCAGCAGAAGAACAACGAGGTAAAACCGCTGAGAGATCATTGCACCGTCAGGTCGGCAAGTCGTTCCTGGAAGCGAATGAGGATGAGCTCGGTATCGTCGGGCATGCCCGCCGCCACGTGCCTGCCCAACGAGAAGGGGTAGTTGTTGTCGTTGGCCACCACGATCGTGTTGTCATCGAACACGGCGATGCTCTCGATCGTCACGAAGGGGAAGTTGAAGGTCTCCCCCATGCCACCGATGTTGTTAGGGTCGGGGATGCTCAGGAGGTCGACGACCTCACGTTTGAGCAAGTAGCCCTCCGCATCGGTGACACCGAAATCGACAAGGTAGATCTTCTTGTGCAGGGCGTCGGCACCCTGCTCCGCGTCACGCTCGAGAATCAGAAAGGTGCTTTCGGAGAGGGCCACGAACTCGGAGGCGGCGATTGCGTCGGGATTTAGCCGGTACTTCCGCACCGGCTCCTCCGAGACGTATGCGCCGCTCATCGGATCGAACTCGTAGATGTTGAGCTCGCCCTCGGGCGCTCCCTCGAGCGGCTTCTCGAGCATCGGGTAGAGACGCGAGCCGTCGATGCTCTGGGCCATCGCCTCGAAGCCGCCACTCGGTTGGGCGTTGGGCTGATCACTGCCGAGTAACGGGTTCTGGGGCGACTTCACTCCGGGAAGGGGAACCGGGGGCCGCAGCAGGACTCCGCTCGCATCGGTGTAAATCAGGAAGGGCCCGAACTCATCTCCGAACCAGAACGTTCCATCGGACATGCGGCGGAACGACTCGATATCGAGGTCCGCGCCGGTGATGAGTCGACCCTCTTTGATGGCCTCATCGACGGGAATCTCGGAGTCGGCCCGGTAGGTTTCCTGCTCGGCCACGATCGGAAAGCCGATCTTGTCCTCTCGATCCCGCAGCGTCATGGCGGTCTCGAACCCGATCGTCGCCTCACCGCCGGCGGAGGTTTTCAGGCTCGGCACGAACCGGTAGACCACAAGAACGTAATCGGGCGAGTTCTCCAGGGTGCCGAATCCATTATCTGACATGGCCAGGAATCTGCCCGATGTCTCGGGCAGCAGTGCCGACACTCCTTGCACCGGTTGCCGCAATTCGAAGGGCCCGCTGACACCGTTGCCACCACCGGCGAACTGACCCGATGTGGGTCCGTCCACAAAGCTCGCTGCAGGCAGCATGGCGAAGCCCACCAGCCGGTGGTCAGGAGGCGGTGCGGGTGTCGGTCCACCACATGCAGCAAGCTGAGTCATTACAGCCACGAAAGCCAGGGTTCCTGCAGCTTTCTTCACGAGTTCTCCTTCGTCAGGGTCGCTCTCATACGCCGCGACCAGTCGGCCAGCGATGTCTTCAGGTAGCGTGCTTCCTCGATCTGGCTGCGGCTGATGGGCCTGGCGTTGCCCCGCTCCACGCGCGCCTGAACGAATACGGGGCCCTCGCCGGCCAGTATCTCCTCGAGCGTCACTGCATACTCGGCGGCATCCTTGAAGCAATAGGTGCGCGGAAACCCAGTGGCAGCCGCGATATCGGCCCATTCCACCACCCCGGCGCCCGGCACTTTCTGGCTACCGGTGATCTCGTAGGTGCCGTTGTCGATGACGAACAAGATCAGATTCTTGGCGCCCGACTCGACGATCGTCGCCAGCGTGCCCAGGGTCATCATCATGCTGCCATCGCCGTTCAAGCAGATGACCATGCGACCCGGCTGCGCCAGCGCCAGGCCCACTGCCAGGTCGGCCGTTTGGCCCATGCCACTGGCGGCGGAGGCAACATCGAGGTGGTGGTCAGAGAGCTTGCCCCAGGGCCGCACGGTGCTCATT
>JAUWTE010000534.1 GCA_030609765.1 Acidobacteriota bacterium | reverse complement strand
TCGACGGTGCGCGTCTCACGGTCGGTGAGCATGCGGGCGACGACCCAAACGGCGCCAAAGACAGGAGCGGTGTCACCGGTCGCCGTCACAGATAGGGCCGCGCGCATGCTCAGGTTATCGCCCTCGAACGATTCGATCTGCGGCTGGTACAGCACCACCTTGCCCTCGGGCGTCACGATTTCCCGCGGCCACTCCAGGCGGGCTTCGAGGTCGGCGGCCTCCTGCTCCGCAGTTTGGGAGAAGATCTGCTCAGGCGAGAGCAGGGCGAGCGCAATCAGTGCGCAAGTGGCGAACCGGAACCCGTGCGATGATCTGGGTTTCATCGTTCCATCTCCGTGTCGGAAGACCTCACCGTCACGCCGCAGGTCGTGGGTCTGTGCCCCCGGCGATGTCTCGCCCCTCAAGTCTGCTTACCGGAGCGGCGCGCTCCTGTTCCGTTCGAAGCTGCCGGGCCAGCGTAACGGACAGCGATTCAGGAGGAAAGCCCCTTGTCCACCAGCCCCTTGTCTACCGAAAGGCTACGATTGAGGGCGGGCCGGGTTCATAGGACCGCGGCTCGAACTCCCGAATGCCTCCCGCACGGAAGTACTCGGGATCCGAACCCTCGGGCACCGTGGGGAAATAGGCGAACCGGATGTCCAGCGTACTGAATACCAGGCTCTCGTTGAGGATGCGGAGTCCAATACCGAGACTCGAGTAGTACTTGGCCGTCAAGAGGTCGTGGGCGGCGTTCGCGACCGCGCCGACGTCGTAGAAACCATAGACCGAAGACTTGAATCCGAACAGTGACCAGGGCATGAAGGCCACCGTATCGTAGCTGAAGGCCAGGCGGTGAATCCCCCTGAGCGGCGAAGACCGCAGCCCGCGGATGCCGGTCCGGTCGCCCAAGACGATCGTATCGTCCTCACGCCGGTTGATCCCCGCGGTGTAGTGCATCAGGAAGAAGTTGCGCAGCATGAAGCGCCGCACCTTGCTGAGTGACGAGAAGTAGCCGATGTGGGTGCGCAGAACCCCGTCTTCCCAGACACCGTTGTTCAGAAACTGACCAAGCTCGAGGCTCGCCGACGTGGTTCCGAACGACTCGAAGAGATGCGCGCCCCCGACCCCGATCTCGCCGTAGCCCCGCCCATCGACCCTGCCCAATTCGGACCCGCCCGAGAAGGCTATGCGGTAGCCGTAGGGGATGTCCTCCTTGGTTCCGTAGCCGTACACTAGACGAGCCTCGCGGTACTCGCTGCGCGACAGCGTGAGTCCCGTGAGCACGACAACGCGATCCTGGTAGCGGAGATTGATCCTCTCAATGCCGTCCGGCCGAATGCTGAAGTTGACCCAGGTTGCTCGGATGGACGGTAAGAGCTGAACACGACCGGGTCCCCCGGCCTCGTTCTTGCCCAAGGGGAAGCTATAGCCCAGCCAGGTGTCCCATTGGTCGTAGGCCTGACGGGTCAGATCGCACATCGCGATCTTCCCCTCATCCGTCTCCTTCAGATTGACGGCATCCAGACTCGCCGCCCCGGAAACCCTGATCTGGGGGGCCATCGGTGCTCGGTGCAGCGTGACTCCGTTCATCCGTTCCCTGTCGTGGTTCTTGTGGCGCAGCTCTCCGCGCGTGAAGGTGCCCAGGAGATTGTCAAGGCGATAGAAGAACAGCTGTTCTTCGCTGCGCTGTCTATCAATGTTGATCTTGCTCTGAAACTCGACTTCATGGCCCCATCCGAGGAGATTGCGCTCGTAGACCTTGATCCTGAATGCACTTTGGGTCAGGGACGGGACGCTGAATCCCAGCGACCAGACGTCCTGCGAGGCAACCAGCAGGTCCACGGAATCCGGCTCGTCGGGGACGGGACGGACCACGATCCGGACATCCCGCAGAAACCCGGTGGTGCGCAGGATGCGTTCCGTATCGGCCAGCGTGAAGGGGTCGAGCGGCTCTCCTTCCTTCATCAGGAAGTAGTCGCGAATCACCCAATCGCGCGTGTAGACATGTGTGGCGTTTCCCAGACGATTGAGTGTGTCTTCGCGCTCAGGCTTCTCGGTACGACTGACGCCGGTGAAGATGTCGAGGCGCTCGGTGCGAATGTGCCGGATGATGCGTCCTTGGTAGGGGAGGTAGGGATCCTCCGGCCGCGCCATGTCTTCGGCCTTGAGTGACTCGGGCGAGGTCTTCGCATAGAGGTAGTCGTCCAGTAGCTGGGTGAGCCAGCTCTTGGAGCCGGCTTCACGGGTCGAATCCGCTCTGGCGACTTCGGGGGGGAGGCTGTCCCGTTGAGCGGATTCCTTCTCGCCTGTCGGAGGCTCGGAGCAGGTGCCCTGGGCGGCGAGAAGCGAAAGGAGAGAGGCGAGGACGAGGAGCCCCGCGATCAGCATGCGCCGGGACGTCGGCAGTGTGCAGCTCGTCCGACCCGTTGGCAC